>NZ_JBFUHV010000003.1:0-170561 GCF_056402215.1 Rhodococcus sp. P4_B6
GGTTCGTCAAGGGCAACTCCGATTCGCTGCCCGACACCCAGAACCCGCTGTACGCCGACGCGCAGACCCGCACCGAGAAGCTCGCCCAGGGCGGCCAGCAGTGGGTCGACCCCCGGCAGGAGGGCCTGGTCCCGGACACCTACATCGCGATGGGCCAGACCGCCGAGAACGTCGCCCAGGTCACCGGCATCACCCGCGAGGAGCAGGACCGCTGGGCGGTGCGCTCCCAGAACCGCGCCGAGTTGGCCATCAAGAACGGCTTCTTCGCACGGGAGATCACCCCGGTCACCCTCCCCGACGGCACCGTCGTCTCCACCGACGACGGTCCCCGCGCCGGCACCACCTACGAGGCCGTCTCCCAGCTCAAGCCGGTGTTCCGCCCGGACGGCACCGTCACCGCCGGCAACGCGTGCCCGCTCAACGACGGCGCCGCCGCCCTGGTCATCATGTCCGACACCAAGGCCAAGGAACTCGGACTGACCCCGCTCGCCCGGATCGTGTCCACCGGGGTGTCCGGTCTGTCGCCGGAGATCATGGGACTCGGCCCGATCGAGGCGTCCAAGCGCGCCCTCGCGATCGCGGGGCTGGGCATCTCCGACATCGACCTCGTCGAGATCAACGAGGCATTCGCGGTGCAGGTGATCGGGTCGGCGCGGGAGCTGAACATCGACGAGGACAAGCTCAACGTCTCCGGCGGCGCGATCGCCCTCGGTCACCCGTTCGGCATGACCGGTGCCCGCATCACCGCCACCCTGCTCAACAACCTGACCACCCACGACAAGCAGTTCGGCCTCGAAACCATGTGCGTCGGAGGCGGTCAGGGCATGGCCATGGTCCTCGAGCGGCTGTAGGCGGCTCCGCCGCCCGTGCGCCTTTTTGGTAGCCAGAACAACCAGAAAGGCGCACGGGCGCGAAGCGCCTAGGCCAGGCCCGACAGCGGCGGCGGGGTGTTCTCGTCGCGCCAGGCGATGGCCTCCTTCAGCGTGCCGAGGTCGTAGTCGGGACCGCCCACACCCACGGTGAAGAGCGTGACACCGGCGTCGACATGGGCCGCCGCGTCGTCGACACCCGGCCACGACGTCGAGTGCTGGATGCTTTCCGGGCTGCGTCCCGCATCGTGTGCGTACCCGGCCAGGATCCCCGACTTACGTTGGTACGTGTCCATGTCGCTGAAGCTGTGCCAGATGTCGCCGTATTTGCCGACCAGCGGCAACGTCTTCTTCTCGCCGCCGCCGCCGATGAGAATCGGAATGTGCCGGGTGGGCGCGGGTTCCAGCTTGGCGAACCGGGCGGTGATCCGCGGGAGGTACTCGGCCAGCAGGTCGAGGCGCGACCCGGCGGTGCCGAATTCGTAGCCGTACTCGTCGTAGTCGCGCTCGAACCAACCGGAGCCGATGCCCAGGATCAGGCGTCCGCCGCTGATGTGGTCGACGGTCCGGGCCATGTCGGCGAGGAGGTCCGGGTTGCGGTAGCCGGCGCACGTGACGAGCGCGCCGATCTCCACCCGTTCCGTCTGTTCGGCGAACGCCCCGAGCATCGTCCAGCATTCGAAGTGGGCGCCTGCGGGGTCGCCGTACAGCGGGTAGAAGTGATCCCAGTTGAAGACGATGTCGACGCCGGCGTCCTCGGCCCGCAGCACCGCGTCGCGGATCATCCCGTAGTCGGGCGCGTGTTGCGGCTGAAGTTGGACGCCGATGCGAACTGGACGAGTCATTCTGGCTCCTCGGAGTAGACGGTGGGCCTTCTCGATCCATACTGCTCGCGCGACGGCCGGGCGCACAACGAACCGCCGAGCGGACGGTCGCCGTGGAAGACTGGGCGTGTGAAGGTCACCCAGCGGCCCGACCCGCCCACCGGCTTCCGGCGGGCGTTCTTCCGCGCGCCGATCTACCTCTACCGCTGCCACCTCGGGTTCCTGCTCGGCGGCCGGTTTCTGCTCCTCGAACACGTCGGGCGCAAGACCGGCGCCCGCAGGCAGGTCGTGCTCGAGGTGGTCAACCACGACGCCGTCGGCGACGGGTACGTGCTGGCCGCCGGGTTCGGTCCCAAGTCCGATTGGTACCGGAACCTGCGGGCGCAGCCGAACGCGACGGCCCAGGTGGGCCGCCGGCGACTGTCCGTGACAGCCGAATTCCTCGATCCCGAGACCGGTGCGGACTTCATGGCGCACTACGCGGCGGAGCATCCGAAACTCGGGATGCGGATCGCCCGGGGCATGGGCTTCGACGTCGACGGCAGCGCGTCCGACTTCCGGGCGGCGGGCCGCGAGATCCGTTTCGTCAGGCTGCGTCCCCTCGTCTGACCCAGGCTCGGGTACCGGATCGGACGCCGCACCCTGATGCTCCTCGGCGGTGCCGGGTTCGCCGCCGCGTCGGTGGTCGCCGCCTTCTCCACGAGTCCGGAGATGCTCATCGCCGCACGCGCCCTGCTCGGCATCGCCGGGGCGACGCTGGCGCCGTCGACACTCGGCCTGATCAGCACGATGTTCCGCGACGCCAGATAGCGGTCGGTGGCGATCGGACTGTGGATGATCGGGTTCATGGGCGGCGCCGCCGGACCCGTCGTCGGCGGATTCATGCTCGAGCACTTCTGGTGGGGCTCGGTGTTCCTCCTCGGCGTGCCGGCGATGGCCCTGTTGTTCGTCATTGAATCGCTGATGTTCTTCACCGCCCAGTTCCTGCAACTCGTCGCCGGTCTCACACCGCTGCAGGCGGGGTTCGCGATGCTGCCGGCGGCGCTCGCGGCGATCGTGAGTTTCGGTGGGGCTCCGATACTCGGCACCGGGATCGTCGTCGGTTCGGTGCCCAGCGCGAAAGTCGGCTCGGCGGCCGCGATATCCGAGACGAGTGCCGAGTTCGGGTACGCCATCGGGCTCGCCGTCGTGGGCAGTCTCGGCGCGCTCGTGTACCGCACCCAGCTGGCCATCGCCCCGGACGTTCCCGGTGAGCTGGCGGAATGGGCACGCGAAAGCCTTGCCGGCGCTGCGAATTCGGCCGCGCAACTCGGGCCCCGCGGCACCCCTGAGTGGGCGAATGTGCCGTCCGTCGCCTCGGATGCGCCGAAAGGTACGTTCGCCCGGCCGTCCGGGCGTCAGTTCAGCCGCACCCCGCCGGCGAGGAGCATGGTCCGCAGGACGAACGCCGCCTCGGGGCCGATGATTTCCCCGACCAGGGTGAGGTAGCGGTCCACGTATTCCGGTCCGTGCGGCGCGACCGTCGGGTATTCGGGATCGGACGGGTCGAGGTGGTGGGCGATCTCGTGCAGCACCACCAGTTCGCGGAACGCCCAGGCGTTGCCGTTCCGGTGCTCGGGTACGGCGATTGTCGCGCAATCGCTTTCGTAGTGCGCGGCCTTGTTACCCGACCTTGCCCGGACGTGGATCGGGGTGGCCGCCCGCGTCCACGTGGATCGCACCCAGTTCAGTGCGAGCACGCGGTCGACGTAGTCCTGCACCGAATCGATGGACGCGAACTTGCGTTCCACCGGCAGCGTCACCTGCGAACCCAGGACGTCGACGACCCGCAGGCCGCGTTCGTCGGCGCGGTCGAACATGATGCGCACCAACGCTTCGGCGTCGTAGACGGCGGTGCGCTGAGTGTCGCGGGGTCGCTTCACGACGGGATCTGTCTGCGTGCGACAGACAGTTCGGGAGAATTGCTCAACCGTGCGGTCCGGGCGGCGCGATCCCCCGCCCGCTGTGCACTCGACGAATGTCCGGCGGACGCCCGGCCGCCGCGCCACGTGCCGCGGGCCTGCGAGTTCTCCGAGTAGTAGTCCTTCAGCTCGAGCTGCTTGTCGCGCAGGACCAGCGCCGTCTCCGCCGACGACTCCGGCACCGACACCGCCTGCTCCTCGGCATCCTTCTTGGCGTCGGCGAGGCGCTGCCCGACCCGCGCGGCGTAGGCGAGCTGGAAGTTCAACCGGGCGGTGACGCCGGCGACGGGGCGTCGCACCCGGGTTGCGACCCGGCGGCGTCCGCGCGTCTCGACCTGCGTCCGGACCGTCGTCTCGTCGCGGTACTCGCCGGACTTGATGTAGGCGTCGGACGCCCGGACCATCTGGATCAGCAGACTCGCGTACAGGGCCTCGCAGATGTCGATGTCGCCGGCGAACCCGTACGCGTAGATGACGGCCGACGTCTGGGCGATGTCGCACTGCACGTCGTTGGCGGCGGCGATCGCCAGGAACAGCTGCGCGTACGTCCGCAGACCCTTCTTGCCGGGTTCACCGATCGTGATCAGCCGTTGCGTGGGCGTCGCCCGCTTCTCCCGGCCTGCCGCGTGGGCGCGCGCCACCGCGAGGTCGATCGAGGAGGCGGTGGCGAGCCGCTGGGCCGCCGCCATGAAGGCCTCGCCCTCGTGCGGGTTGTCGGTGGATTCCGCCTGCCGGAGGAGCCCACCGATGCGGGTCAGCATCTTGTCGGAACTCACCAGGGCAGGCTACGCCCGTGCGTGGTTGACGAGTCCTGACACTCCTTGACCGCGCACGGGCGGCGAAGCCGCCTACAGCCGCTCGAGGTCGTCGAGGATCAGGTTTGCGCCGGTGAGACCGATGCCGGTGATCCACACCCGGTAGTCGGTCTGGCGGACGCCGTCGCGTCGTGACGGCCCCATCTGCCCGACGAGGACGGGGTCGATGCCCAGGTCACCGGGTGCGGCCGTGTTGGCGACGAATGCGATGTCGGAGTCGATCCGGGCGACGTTCTCGAGCGAGATCTCGGACATGTCGTTCTTCGCGTCCCACGGCTGCCCGGTGATGGTGTAGCCGGCGGCGGTCAGCACCGAACCCGAGAACGTGCCGGGACCGTGGAGGCGCAGTCCGTCGTCCATCACGCGGATGACGTGTGCGGTGCGGCCCCGGGTGGTTTCGCTCAGCGCGGCGGCGCGGGCGTGGAACTCCGACAGTTTCTGTTCGGCGGCCTGCGTTTCGCCGATGGCCTCCGCGAACAGCCGCAGCGTCGCCTGCCAGTCGACGGCGGGCGACACGGAGAAGACGGTGGGTGCGATCGCCGACAGCGCGTCGTACAGGTCACCGTGCCGCTGCTTGCTGCTGAGGATGAGGTCGGGCTGCAGCGCGGCGATCGCCTCGAGGTTCGGTTCGGCGATCGACCCGACGACGGTGGTGCTGTCCAGTCCGCCGCCGAGGTAGGCGGGCAGCGCGTCGGCGGAACCGGCCTGAGCCGCGCCGACCGGGATCTTCCCGAGCGTGACCACGGTGTCGATGGGCAGGCTGTCGAGGGCGACGATGCGACTGGGCCGGTTGCTCACCGTCGTCGTTCCCATCGCGTGGGTGACCGTCCGCCGGCCGCCGCTGTCGCCGTCCGACGCCGCGTCGGGTCCCGCGCACGCGGCGGTGAACGCGGCCAGCGCTGCTGCTCCCAGCCCGGCACCGAACTGTCGTCGCGTCAGGGCGTCGACGATTTCCTGCCATTGGACGTCGGTGACATTCGGGGAGCACGTGGCTGAACGCATCCTGGACCTCGATCTCGAAGGGGGTGGAAGATAGGCGAACCTAACCTTATACAGTCCGTGTGTGAGTGTGCAGACGACGACGCCGCCCGAGGGGTGGACGCCACCGGCCTGCGCGGCGCTCTCCCGGTCACTGCAGGAGCCGTTGTGCGGCACCGCACCCCGGGTGAGCGGATGGCTGCTGATCGAGCAGCCCGGACCGTGGGGCCGCGACCGACTGCGGCAGAGCCGCCTCGACCCGGTCCTCGGCGACGCACTCGCCGCCCGGTGCGCCGACGCCGGGGTGCGTCCGGTGCTGATTCGCACCCGGCAGCGCCGCGACCTCGCCGCCGGCCGGCACGTCTACCTCGCCCGGCCGGGCCGCGCCGACGGCTGGGCCGAGCGACTGCTGGTGCGCGAGGACCGGGAACTGCTCGACCTGGACCTCACCGTCGACGCGCCACCCGGGCTCGGGGATCGTCTCGACGCCACCGAATCACTGTTCCTGGTCTGCACCCACGGCAAGAAGGACGCCTGCTGCGCGTCGTTCGGACGCCCCGTGGTCACCGGCCTCGGCCATCGCGGCGGCCGGGTCTGGGAGTCGACGCACGTCGGCGGCGACCGGTTCGCCGCGACCATGGTGTGCCTGCCGTCCGGCATCTATTACGGGAGGGTCACGGGCGAGGCCGCGGAACATATTGTCGCCGAGCACGATCGCGGGCGGGTGGTGCTCGAGCACTACCGCGGTCGGTGCACCGACGACCCGGTGCTGCAGTTCGCCGAGCGCACCGTCCGGGCGGAGCGGTCGCTGCTCGGACTCGACGACGTGATCCCGCTGTCGGCGGTCCCACGCCAGGACGGCGACACCGACGTCCTGGTCAGGCACCCCGGCGGCACCGACCGGGTCCGGGTCCGCACGACCCGCGCCGAACCCCGCCTGACCGCCTGCAGCGCCGGTGTCGTGGACAGCCCGGACCGGGTCGAGGCGGCTCCGCCCGTGCGCCTTTCTGGTAGCTAGGACAACCAAAAAGGCGCACGGGGCGCGAAGCGCCCTGTGTTCACACGGTATTCACGCCCCCGTTTCATTGCGGGGTTCATCCCCAGCTGTGGAGAAACCTGTACATGAATCCGACCAACATGATTCGGACCGAGGGGAATTCGTACCGGACCAACCCACAGGTGAGTGAGAAAGTGTGTCAACAGGTACATTTTCACGCACCTGAGCGCGGCGCCGGGTAGAAGGGACTTCGACGTTCATGGCCACAGTGACCTACGACGGTGCCACCTGCCTGTTCCCCGGCTCGGACAAGCCGGCCGTCGACACGCTCGACCTGAAGATCGAGGACGGCGAGTTCCTGGTCCTCGTCGGCCCGTCCGGCTGCGGCAAGTCGACGTCGCTGCGGATGCTGGCCGGGCTCGAGGACGTCCACAGCGGTCGAATCCTCATCGGTGACCGCGACGTCACCACCCAGGAACCCAAGGAACGCGACATCGCGATGGTGTTCCAGAACTATGCGCTGTACCCGCACATGTCGGTCGCCGAGAACATGGGTTTCGCGCTGAAGCTCGCCGGCGCCGCGAAGGACGACATCCGCACGCGGGTCGAGGAGACGGCGAAACTCCTCGACCTCGAGCCGTACCTGGACCGCAAGCCGAAGGCGCTGTCCGGCGGTCAGCGGCAGCGCGTCGCGATGGGACGCGCCATCGTCCGGCAGCCGCAGGTGTTCCTGATGGACGAGCCGCTGTCCAATCTCGACGCCAAGCTCCGGGTGCAGACGCGCACCCAGATCGCGCAGCTGCAGCGGCGCCTCGGGACGACGATGGTCTACGTGACGCACGACCAGGTCGAGGCCATGACCATGGGCGACCGGGTGGCAGTGCTGAAGGACGGGGTGCTGCAGCAGTGTGCGTCGCCGCGCGACCTCTACAACCGGCCGGCGAACGTGTTCGTCGCCGGTTTCATGGGGTCGCCGTCGATGAACCTCTTCACGCTGCCGATCACCCCCGACGGGGTGCTGCTCGGCGACGCGACCATCCCGCTGCCCCGGCAGCTGCGTTCCGACACGGACGAGCGTCAGGTGGTCGTCGGGATCCGCCCGGAGCACTTTGAACTGTCGACCACCGGCATCCCGATGGAGGTGGCGGTGGTGGAGGAACTCGGATCCGACGCCTACATCTACGGCCGCAGCACCGTCAACGGGGAGACGCAGCAGTTGGTGGCCCGCGCCGACTGGCGGAACCCGCCCCGCAAGGGTGACCTGGTGAAACTGCACGTCGACCCGTCGCAGGTGCACCTGTTCTCGGCGTCCGAGGGGTACCGGCTCAGCTGATCGCGGCGTCTCCTGACCGATTCAGGTCGGGGGTAATGCCGGACAGTGGCGGTGTTCCATGCCACAGTATGTTCCGACGCCGCAGCGGTGCCTCGAAATCTCGTCGCACCGTGGCGGGGTCATCCACCTTTACCCACGGGGAGACTCCATGGTTCAGATTTCGAGAGCGGTTCGGCGCGCCGCGGTGTTTGCCACCGCTGCCTCGCTGGTCACGCTCACCGCTTGCTCGAGCGACAGCGGCAGCGATTCCACGTCGGAGAACCTCGACGGTCGCGGACCCATCACGTACGTCGAGGGCAAGGACACCACCGAGACCGGTGTCGTCCGCCAGATCATCGACGCATGGAACGCCGAGCACCCGGACGAGCAGGTGACGTTCAAGGAGCAGTCGAACGACGCCGATCAGGCGCACGACGACCTGGTCCAGCACCTGCAGGCCAAGCAGTCCGACTACGACGTCGTCGCACTCGACGTCCCCTGGACCGCGGAGTTCGCGGCCAAGGGGTGGCTGCAGCCGCTGACCGGCGAGTTCGCGGTGGACAACACCGGAATCCTCCCCGCCACGGTCGACAGCGCCACCTACAACGGCACCCAGTACGCGGCGCCGAAGAACACCAACGGCGGCCTGCTGTACTACCGCAGCGACCTGCTGCCCGCCGCACCGAAGACGTGGACCGAGCTGGCCGCCGCGTGTGAGGTCGCGAAGACCAACAATATCGACTGCTACGCCGGTCAGTTCGCACCGTACGAGGGCCTGACGGTGAACACCGCCGAGGTCATCAACGCCTACGGTGGCTCGTTCGTCGGCGAAGACGGCAAGACCCCCACGGTCGACAGCCCCGAGGCCCGCGCCGGCCTGCAGGTTCTGGTCGACAACTTCAAGAACGGCGACATCCCGGCTCAGGACACCACGTTCAAGGAGCCCGAGAGCCAGAAGGCGTTCGAGGACGGCAAGTCGCTGTTCCTGCGCAACTGGCCCTACGTGTACGGCACCGCCGACAAGGATTCGTCCGCGGTGAAGGGCAAGTACGCGGTCGCCCCGCTGCCCGGCAAGGACGGCATCGGCGCCTCGACGCTCGGCGGCTACAACGCGGCCATCAGCGCGTACTCCGAGAACAAGGCGACGGCCCGCGACTTCCTCACCTTCCTGCAGGGTGAGCAGGCACAGCGGATCATCGCCATGGGCTCGCTGCCGCCGGTCCGCGCCGCACTGTACGACGACCCAGAGATCATCGCCGCGTTCCCGTTCATGCCGACGCTGAAGGTGTCGATCGAGAACGCCGTCCCCCGTCCGGTCACGCCGTACTACCCGGCGGTGTCGAAGGCCGTGCAGGACAACGCCTACGCTGCCATCAAGGGTGAGAAGTCGGTGGATCAGGCGATCACGGACATGCAGTCCGGTATCCAGTCCGCAGGCTCGTAGAGCACAGGAGTGAACATGGCCGTTCCGACTGGGACCACCAGTGGAGCGCCGGCCGGTACCGCGGCCGGGGGTTCCGACCCCGGCCGCGGTTCGCGTGAGAAGAGCGAGAACACGCGAAGCTCCGGGCTGAGCGGTCGTCGCGCGTGGATGTTGGTCGTACCGACGCTGGTCGTGCTGGCCGTCGTCATCGGCTACCCGGTGGTCCGGGCAGTGGTGATGTCGTTCCAGAAGGACGCGGGACTCGATCCGACGACCGGCATGTTCGTCGAGGGCGGCTGGGCCGGATTCACCAACTACACGCACTGGATCCTGCAGCAGTGCACGTCCCCGAGCGGGGTGGCGGTCGCGTGCCCGCCCGGCACGCTCGGCTCCCAGTTCTGGTCGGCCGTCGGGAACACCGCGTTCTTCACGGTCGTCACGGTGACTCTCGAGGTCGCGATCGGCCTGTGGATGGCGATCATCATGGGCAAGACGTTCAAGGGCCGCGCCCTGCTGCGCGCGGCGGTCCTGATCCCGTGGGCCATCCCGACCGCGGTCACCGCCAAGCTCTGGTACTTCATCTTCGCCTACGACGGCATCGCCAACCGCCTCCTCGGCACCGAGATCCTGTGGACTTCGGACGCCTGGCCGGCCCGGTTCGCGGTGATCATCTCGGACGTCTGGAAAACCACCCCGTTCATGGCCCTGCTGATCCTCGCCGGCCTGCAGATGATCCCGCAGGACGTGTACGAGGCGGCGCGGGTCGACGGCGCCTCCGCGTGGCAGCGGTTCCGGCAGATCACGCTCCCGCTGGTGAAACCGGCGCTGATGGTCGCGATCCTGTTCCGCACCATGGACGCCCTGCGCATGTACGACCTGCCCGCCATCCTGACCGGCGGCAACCCGGCCACCACGACGGTGTCGATCCTCGTCGTCGACCAGGTGCGGCAAGGGTTCAACAGCGCGTCCGCACTCTCGACCATCACGTTCCTCCTGATCTTCGCGGTGGCATTCGTGCTTGTGAAATTCCTCGGCGCCAATGCCGTCGAAACTCAGGAAGCCCAGCGAAAGGGCCCGAAGCCGTGACCCACCGCGCCCCGGAGCTCGAACTCCCGAGCAAACCCCCCGCCCGCAACCGTCCGAAGCGGCTCGCGTTCAAGAACTCCCGCATCTACATCGGCGTCGCGATCATCCTGGTCTGGGGACTCGCGCCGTTCTACTGGATGATGGTGACGGCGTTCCGCGACCCGGACTACACGTTCGACACCACCCCGTGGCCCACGCACGTCACGCTCGAGAACTTCCAGAACGCACTGTCGACGAGCAGCGGCAACAACTTCACCCGCGCCGTCGTCAACAGCATGATCATCGGCGGAATCACCACCGTCATCGCCCTCGCCGTCGGCATCTTCACCGCCTACGCGCTGGCCCGCATCGAGTTCCGGTTCAAGTACGTGGTGGTCGGCATCGTCCTCGGCGCGTCGATGTTCCCCGTCGTCGCCCTGGTCACCCCGCTGTTCCAGCTGTTCACGAACATCGGCTGGATCGGCACGTACCAGGCGATGATCATCCCGAACATCTCGTTCGTCCTGCCGCTCACCATCTACACGCTGACGTCGTTCTTCAAGGAACTTCCCTGGGAACTCGAGGAGGCGGCCCGCATCGACGGCGCCAGCCGCGGTCAGGCGTTCCGGCTGGTGATGCTGCCGCTCGCGGCACCCGCCCTGTTCACCACCGCCATCCTCGCGTTCATCGCGACCGTCAACGAGTACCTGCTGGCCAGCCAGCTCTCCAGCGACGCCACCGAACCGGTCACGGTCGCGATCGCCCGGTTCTCCGGCAACGACCCGCACGTCGTGCCGTACGCGGCGATCATGGCGGCGGGCACGATCGTCACCATTCCGCTGGTGATCATGGTGCTGCTGTTCCAGCGTCGCATCGTGTCGGGCCTGACGGCCGGCGGCGTGAAGAGTTAGGCGGGGTCGGTCGTGCATCCGGTGGCCAAGCGGCAGCGGCTCGAAGTCCTGATCGGGATCCTCGGGTTCTTCACGGTGATGGCGTTCGTCGCCGCGGTCGTCGAGGTGTTCCGCGGCGACCCCGGCGTCACCCCCGCGCTGGTGTTGCTCGGGTGCCTGGTGCTGTCGGGGCTGGCGATCACCGCCCGGAAGCGTGTGCGCTGAAACCGTCCGGCCGGTACGGATAGTTGCTGAGCGATAGCGCGCCGCACGCCACGCCTCCAGTCGTTCACATAACATACGTACGGGTGGGTGCGACGATCCTCCGTGACCGGATAACTGACCGGGAGTGTGTAAGTGAGTTCAGGCAACGACGCGACGGACAATCGTGCCTCCGATCCCGGAGACACACCGCCCGCAGACGACGGTTCGGCCGAGACGACCACCCCACCACCGGACGGGACGAAGAAGCGCACCCGGTGGCGCACGGTCCGCCGGGTGAGCCTGGTCGTGATCGCGTTGCTGCTGGTCATCCCGCTCGTCGTCTTCCTGGTCAGTTACATCCGCGCCGAGGTCCCGCGGCCGTCGGACATGAAGACCAACCAGGTGGCGACCGTTTTCGCCGCCGACGGCACCACCGAGCTGACCAAGGTGATCCCGCCGGAGGGTAACCGCACCGAGATCGCGCTCGACGCCATTCCCCAGCACGTCCGCGACGCCGTCCTGTCGGCGGAGGACCGCAACTTCTACTCCAACCCGGGGTTCTCCGTCACCGGGTTCATGCGTGCCGCCCGCGACAACGTCCTCGGCAAGGAAAGCGCGGGCGGCGGGTCGACGATCACGCAGCAGTACGTCAAGAACGTGCTGGTCGGCGCGGACCGCAACGTGTACCGCAAGATGCGGGAACTCGTGATCTCCACCAAGATGGCCCGCGAGTGGTCCAAGGACGAGATCCTCGCCGCCTACCTGAACACCATCTACTTCGGTCGAGGCGCGTACGGCATCGAGGCGGCGTCGCGCGCGTACTTCGACAAGCCGGTCGGCGACCTCACCGTCGCCGAGGGCGCGGTGCTCGCCTCGGTGATCCAGAGCCCGTCCTACCTCGACCCCGAAGCGAACCTCGACCAGTTGCAGGCGCGGTGGAACTACGTGCTCGACGGCATGGTCTCGATGGGTGTGCTGAGCCAGCAGGACCGCAGTGCCGCGGAGTTCCCGGTCACGGCGCCGTCCAACCGGCCCACTGACGCCAACTCCGCGCCCGGCCCCGACGGCCTGATCCGCAACCAGGTGCTGCGCGAGTTGTCGGATGCGGGCATCTCCGAGCAGACCCTCAACACGGAGGGCCTGCAGATCACCACCACGATCGACCCGCGGGCGCAGCAGTCCGCGATCGACGCTGTCCACGACAACCTCGAAGGTGAGGATCCGGCGCTGCGGACCGCGGTCGTGTCCATCGACCCGCGCACCGGCGGTGTGCGCGCATATTACGGCGGCGAGGACGGCGCCGGCTTCGACTACGCGCAGGCGCCGCTGCAGACGGGGTCGTCGTTCAAGGTCTTCGGCCTGGCCGCCGCACTGGATCAGGGCATCCCGCTCTCGGCCCGGTTCAGCAGTGCTCCCCTTACTGTCGGCAGTGTGCAGATCGGCAACGTCGAGGGCGAGTCCTGCGGCACGTGCACCATCGCGGAGGCGACGAAGCGGTCGCTGAACACGAGCTTCTACCGGTTGATGATGTCGATGGACAACGGCCCGCAGGCCATCGCCGACGCCGCGCACAAGGCGGGCATCCCGGACTTCATTCCCGGCGTGCAGGGCAAGACGCTCAGTGAGAACGGCGGCGAACCGGAGGGCGGCATCGTACTCGGCCAGTACCTGTCGCGGCCGATCGACATTGCGTCCGCGTACGCGACGCTCGCGGCGTCCGGGGTGTATCACCAGCCGTACTTCGTGCAGCGTGTCGTGACCGCCGACGGTATCGTGCTCCTCGACCGGGCGCCCAGCCCCGGCGAGCAGCGACTCGACGCGGCCGTCGCCGACAACATCAGCCAGGCCCTGATGCCGATCGCCTCGTACTCGCGGGGCCACGCGCTGGCGGGGGGACGCCCGTCCGCGGCGAAGACCGGCACGGCGCAACTCGGCGACACCGGTGAGAACAAGGACGCCTGGATGGTCGGCTACACGCCGTCGCTGTCGACGGCGGTGTGGATCGGTAAGGCCGACGCCACCGCCATCAACAACACCTGGGGCGGGCTGATCTACGGTTCGGGTCTGCCGTCGGACATCTGGAAGGACACGATGGACGGCGCGCTCGACGACACCGACTGGGAAGACTTCCCGTGGCCCGACCCGATCGGCGGCCAGGCCGGCGTGCCGACGTGGAGCGGTCAGACCGGCGGCGACGGAACGGCTCCCGGCACCAGCGGGGCCGTCCCACCACCCGGCGCGCCCACGCCCGCACCGGTCGAGGTTCCACCGCCGGCCACCGTCCCGGTGCCGCCCGTCCCACCGGTGCCCGCACCCGTCCCGGCGCCGACCCAGATCGAAATCCTGCCGGGCGTCATCATCCCGCTGCCGGGTTAGCCGAGGTTCTGGAACCCGCCGCGCGGCGGAGTTCGGTGCGGCAGCACCACAACTCGCAGCGCGGCGCGGAGGCTTTCCTTCGTCTTGGCCCAGGCCCGCGCCTCGTCCTCGCACATGTCGGCCTCTTCGGCGTCCTCTTCGCGGGCGAGTTCGCCGTTGTGCCGCCACTCGATCTCCTGCTCGGAGCAGAGGCGGAGGAATTCCAGGATGGTGTCGCGGTCGCGTCCGCAGATTTCCGCGACGTCGTCGGGGTCGAGACCGCTCTCGGAGTCGAGGTGGATCAGGGTCACGAGGGCGGCGGGGAACTCGTCCGCACATTCGTGCTCGGCGGACGAGGCGGTGGCCTCGGGTGTGGAATTGATCTTGCCGCCAAGCTTTTCGGCGAACGCGTCGTCGACGGTGTCCACGAAATGCTCGAACATCCGGAACACCGACACCAGATGATCGGCGACGAACGGTGACCCGTCGACACGCATGACGGCGACCACGTTGTCGACGATGAGCAGGAACTTGATGTCGGGCCACTGGCGGTTGAGGTCGGCCAGCGCCTCCGCCGTGCGCGTGCGGTCGCTGATCGTGTGGACCACGCGGGCGAACACCTCGACGCGGGCGTCCTCCTCGATGACCCGCACATACGTGGGGAGGTCGCCGACCCACACGAGGATGTCGCCGTCCGCGTCCTTGCCCGGTTCCTGCTCGAGCATGGCCTCGACCGCGGCGTCGACACGGTCGCGCAACCCGGTGCCGTCGCGGAGCTGGGCGGGGACGTCGGCGGTACCGAACTCGGCGGTCTCGTCCCGGCCGCCGGTGATCGCCTTCAGGAACGAGGGGTGCAGAAGGTCCCAGATCTCGCGGAACACGGTGACCGTCATCGACGCCAGCAGGTGGGCGTCGTCCCGGTCGGCGTCGAGGTAGTACGACGCGGAGCCGTTGCCCTCGTCGACGTGCTCGCACAGGTCGGGGCGGTTCCAGCCGAGTTCGATCAGCCGTTCGTGCTCCTCCGCGGTGAGCGCCCGCGCCGGGTGCAGGAAGCGGTTGGACGGCACCTCGCACCGCACCCTGTCGCCGGCCCACGCGAAGAACCGCACACACGCGGCGGTCTCGACGAGGCCCTCGTCGACGCTGTCGTACTGCGACTGCAGCACCAGTTCGTCGTCGTCCTCCATCGCGTGCACATAGCCGGTCAGACGGTCCTGGAGCTCGGTCCAGGCGTCGTCGATCTCGCGATCGAAAGTGTTGTCGGACATCACGCCTCCCTCGATGAATCCTGGGTGTCACCGTAGAGGGAGGGTCTGACAAGAAGTCGAACACAAAGGCGAATGCACCTTTCGTCGCCGTGAAGACGACGAAAGGTGCATTCGCCCGTAAAGCTGTGTGGATTACTCCGCGTCGATGATGAACGCCTCGAGCTCGATGCGAGCCTTGTCGTCCGCCATCTGGACCGGCGGGGACTTCATCAGGTACGCGGACGCCGGGTAGACGGGTCCGCCGATGCCGCGGTCCTTGGCGATCTTGGCTGCGCGGACGGCGTCGATGATGATGCCCGCCGAGTTCGGGGAGTCCCAGACCTCGAGCTTGTACTCCAGGTTCAGCGGAACGTCACCGAACGCGCGGCCCTCGAGGCGGACGTACGCCCACTTGCGGTCGTCGAGCCAGCCGACGTGATCGGACGGGCCGATGTGCACGTTGCCCGGACCGAGGTCGCGGGTCAGGTTCGACGTCACGGCCTGCGTCTTGGAGATCTTCTTCGACTCCAGGCGGTCGCGCTCGAGCATGTTCTTGAAGTCCATGTTGCCGCCGACGTTCAGCTGCATCGTGCGGTCGAGCTGCACGCCGCGGTCTTCGAAGAGCTTCGCCATCACGCGGTGGGTGATGGTGGCGCCGACCTGCGACTTGATGTCGTCGCCGACGATCGGGACGCCGGCGTCCTTGAACTTCGCGGCCCACTCGGGGTCGGACGCGATGAAGACGGGCAGGGCGTTGACGAACGCGACACCCGCGTCGATGGCGCACTGGGCGTAGAACTTGTCGGCGTCCTCGGAACCCACGGGCAGGTACGAGACCAGCACGTCGACCTTGGCGTCCTTCAGAGCCTTGACGACGTCGACGGGCTCGGCCTCGGAGATCTCGATGGTCTCGGCGTAGTACTTGCCGATGCCGTCGAGGGTGGGGCCGCGGAGCACCGGAACGTCGGCCGGCGGGACGTCGGCGATCTTGATGGTGTTGTTCTCGCTGGCGAAGATGGCCTCGGACAGGTCGAATCCGACCTTCTTGGCGTCGACGTCGAACGCGGCGACGAACTGCACGTCGCGCACGTGGTACTTGCCGAACTTGACGTGCATGAGGCCGGGAACGGTCGCCGTCTCGTCGGCGTCCTTGTAGTACTGCACGCCCTGAACCAAGGACGAGGCACAGTTCCCCACGCCCACAATGGCTACGCGCACCGCGGTGCTGTTCTCACCCATGGTCGGGTTCTCCTTTTTTCTTAGGTGTTGCTGTCGATTGCTCGGCGGCGATCAGCTCGTTGAGCCAGCGCACTTCACGCTCGCTGGACTCGAGACCGAGCTGGTGGAGCTGCTTGGTGTAGCGATCCAGCGTGCCGCTCGCTTTTCCGATCGCGTCGCGGAGTGCCTCCCGGCGCTCCTCGACCTGGCGTCGTCTGCCTTCGAGAATCCGCATCCGCGCCTCTGCGGGTGTGCGACTGAAGAAGGCGAGATGAACGCCGAATCCATCGTCGGTGTAGTTCTGCGGACCCGTGTCGGCGACCAGTTCCTTGAACCGCTCCTTGCCGATCGGCGTGAGCTGGTAGACGCGGCGGGCGCGACGCTTGACGGTCCCCGGAGGACCTGCGTCCTCGGCGATCAAACCGTCCGCCTGCATGCGTCGGAGCGTCGGGTAGAGGGAACCGTACGAAAAGGCGCGGAATGCACCCAGGAGTCCCGTCAACCGCTTGCGTAGCTCGTATCCGTGCATGGGTGACTCGTGGAGCAGCCCGAGAATTGCCAATTCGAGCATGTCCACCCCCTGAGTCGCCCGACCTAACCGTGTGATGCGATTCAAAACTATATCGCACCGATATATAGGACGATACGCCCGCTCGATACATGGAACAAGCCGTCACAGGTTGTCAACCCTGGTCCGGGCGCGCGGAAGCGCCGACGATGTTTCAGGGGGGCGGGACAGCCGCCCGGACGCTCAGCCCTCGTACGGGTAGATGTCGAACGGCTCGCCGTCGAATCCGACGACCATGTGCCCGCTGTCGCCGTCGGCGTTCTTCACGTGGATGGAGATGGTCGGCGGTCCGTCGTCGGAGCCGGGTTCGTAGCCGAAGGACACGATCTCCACCGCACCGTCGGGGACGCGCAGGGTTTCGGGTGCCCCGGCGAGCAGTCCGGCGATCGCGACCTGGTCGACGGTGCCGAGGTCGAAGGACCTCTCGTCGGCGGCGCGGCTGGAGGAACTGCCCCAGTCGTCGAACTCGCCGTCGTAGAGGTAGGAATCGGACTGCCTCGCGGTGCCGGCGGCCGGCCGGTCGACGACGGCGTGTTCCGGGTAGAGGCCGACGTCGTCGGCGACGGTGTCGCCGTACTCGGCGCGGTACTCGTCGAGGAAGAAGTGCAGGCCCGCGCCGGTGGTCAGGTTCGGCACCGATTTCGACGGGCCGAGGTCGCTGTTCGCGACGACTCCGGCGATGCCGCCGACGGCGGCCGCGGCGAAAACGAGGATCGCCGCGTACACCCATCGCCGGGGCGATCGGCGGCGGCGCGGCGACACGACGGGGCTGGCCGCGAGCCGGCTGGGGATCTGCAGGTCCGCGATCAGGCGTCCGAGTTCGTCGAACGTCTTCGCCCGCATCGCCGTGGACGTGCGGGAGGCGTGTTCCGAGGCGGACAGTTGACCGTCGGCGAGGGCGGCGTCGAGCAGCCCGCACGCGTCGGCGCGGTCGGAGTCGCGGGCGCGGATACCGGCGAGTGTGGTCCTGGGCATCTGCGTCCTATCGGCCGAAGGGGCGGACGCTCAGTGGTTCACCGGACGGGGTGAGTTCCATGTATCCGCTCTCGCTGAACTCGTTGTTCACGTAGACCGACACGGTGGGGCCGGCGCTGCCGGTCTGGAACGAGATGTGACTGACTTTTCCGTCGGGGACGTTCAGGCTCACCGGGGCGCCCGCGACCGTTCCGCCGATCCTGTCCAGGTTCAGCGTCGTCAGGTCGAACACGGGGGTGTCGACCTTCCGGGTGGTCGGGGTGCCGGACGGCGTGAACCCGCCGCGGTAGTCGTAGCTCACCATCCGGTTCGGTTCGAGTGGGAGCGCGCGTTCGAGGCTGGCGTGGCCGCCCTCGTAGAGGGTGAGGTCGTCGACGATCAGGTCGCCGAACTTGGCGCGGTACCGGTCGAGGAACACCTTCATGCCCTCGGGGGACACAGGGTTCGGGGTCGCGACCACCAGCGGTTCGACGGCATCGAAATCGATCTGCTGCGCGACGGGCGTCACGGTGGCCTCTGCGTCGTCGCCGTCGGCGAGGGTGAAGGCGCCGACCGCCGCCGCGACCGCGACCGCGGCGACGGCGAGCGGGAACCAGGGCCTGGCGGTGTCGCGCGGGGGCCGGGCGTCCGGCGGTGCGTCGGCGGGCCGCTGCAGGTCGCCGACCAGAACGTCGAGGTCGGCCAGGGTGCGGGCCTCCGAGGCGAGTTCGGACATCGCGCGGTGCTCGGCCTTGTTGATCTGGCCGTCGCCGAATGCGGCATCGAGCAGTGCGGACGTGTTGGCTCGATCGATGTCACGTGCCCGCGTGTTCGGCGGGTATCGGCTGGCCACCCGAGGATCTTAGAGCGCAAACCCCTAGTTCGCGGGGTTCACCTGCCACACGTCGCCGCCGAGGGTCGCCCGCAGGTAGCCGCCGCCGGTCTGGGCCTTGTCGTAGACGTACACGTTGATCGTCGGTCCCTTGCCGCCGTCGGCGAGGAGAACGTGCCCGATGGTGCCGTCCGGGACGCCGACCAGCCGCGGTGCGTCGGCAATGAGCGCGACGAGTGCCCCTACGTTTACCTGTGCGAGGTCGACTTCACCGGTTCCGGGAAGGCGCTGTGTGCGGATGCCCGAGCTCTTGAAACCGCCGCGGAAGTCGTACCGGTCGACCTTCTCGGGCGCGTCCGGGGCGGTCCGAGACAGGATCGCGTACTGGTCGTACAACCCCAGTTCGTGGACGGTGAGGTCGCCGAACGTCTGCCGGTACTGCTCGAAGAGGGCGTAGATCCCGTCCTGGGTGAGGGGTTGCGCCTGGCCGACGATGATCGGCTCGACGGCGGGCACCGCGACCTCCGGCTGGGCCAGGGGCTTCTCGACCTGCGCCGGGACCGGTGTGACGACGGGGTCCGGGCCGTCCTGCCCGGTGAGCGCGAGACCGATCGTGCCGACCGCGCTCACCGCCCCGCACGCGACCGCGATCCGCAGCGCCCGCCGGGGTGATCCCGGGGTCCGGACGGGTGCCTGTTCCGTGACCGCCGAGGGCAGCTGCAGGTCGCTGATCAGCAGGTTCAGCTCGGCCAGGGTCTTCGCGGACATGGCCTGGGCGGACCGGTCGTGGTACTCGCCGGCGCCGAGCTGGCCGTCGGCGTACGCGGCGTCGAGTTGGCTGCATGCGTTGACCCGGTCGAGGTCACGTGCGCGAGTCTGCGAGGACGGTCCTGAGGCCACATCGGCATCGTAGTGCGGTAACCGTGTTTGACCAGCGTCACTCGACCGACCCCTTCTCTCCGAACGCGACGCACGTACTCTGGTCTCCGTGCGGATACAGCGGCAGGTGGTGGACTATGCGCTTCAGCGCCGGTCTCTCCTGGCCGAGGTCTACTCGGGCAGGACGGGTGTCAAGGAGGTCTGCGACGCCAGCCCCTACCTGCTTCGTGCCGCAAAGTTCCACGGCAAGGGCAGTGACGTGGTGTGCCCGATCTGCCGTAAGGAGCAGTTGACTCTGGTTTCCTGGGTCTTCGGCGACAAGTTGGGCCCGGTGTCGGGTTCGGCTCGTACGGCCGAGGAGTTGGTGCGTCTTGCGTCCACTCAGGAGGAGTTCTCGGTTCACGTGGTCGAGGTGTGCCGGACATGCAGCTGGAACCATTTGGTTCAGTCCTATGTTCTCGGTACCGTGCCCGCACCGAAACGGCCCAGGCGGTCGTCGCCACGGCCTCGGCCTCCGAGCCGTCGCACCGCGAGCGAGTAGACACGCCCGAACACGGACGCGGGCCGAAGAATGCCCACAGACGTAACGCAGGACTGAAGCCGGTCCACAACCACTGGAGATTTGTACGTGAGTTCCCCCCGCAGCAACGCCCCGGGTGATCGACCGAACGGACCGAGACGACCGAGTGGCCCCCCGCCACAGGGGCGCCCCGGAGGTCCACCACCCCGCGGCGGACAGCCTGCGGGTGGTCCCCCGCCGCGCCGGATGCCGCCTCCGCCCCCGCAGAGTGGTGGCCGTCCCCCCGGCCCGCCGCCGCGTCGTCCCGGTCCGCCGCCGCAGGGTGGTGGCCGGCCGCCCGGTCCCCCGCCGCGCCGTCCCGGTCCCCCGCCCGGACGTCCCGCGGGTGCGCCCCCGGTGGCGCGTAACCAGTCGGGCCCCGGTGGGCGCCCGCCGGGACCGCCGCCGTCGAACGGCCGCAAGACCGGTGGCGGCCGCGGTGGTGAACCGCCGAAGGGTGGAAAGAAGACGGCTGTGAAGAAGTCGCGGTGGAAGATCGTGCGCCGGACGGCGTTCGCGTGTGTCGCGCTGGGTCTGATCATCCCGATCCTGCTGTTCATGGCGGCCTACGTCGTCCAGGACGTTCCGCGTCCCGGCGACCTCAAGACCAACCAGGTCGCCACGATCTACGCGTCCGACGGCACGTCGGTGCTGAGCAAGGTGGTGCCGCCGGAGGGCAACCGCACCGAGGTGACGCTCGACCAGATCCCGAAGCACACCCGTGACGCGGTGCTCGCTGCCGAGGACCGGGACTTCTACTCGAACCCCGGCTTCTCGATCGGTGGTTTCGCGCGTGCCGCCCGCGACAACGTCCTGGGCAAGGACAGCGCCGGTGGTGGCTCGACCATCACGCAGCAGTACGTGAAGAAGACGATGGTCGGTTCCGAGCGTTCGCTGACGCGAAAGATGAAGGAACTCGTCATCTCGTCGAAGATGGCCCGTGAGTGGTCCAAGGACGACATCCTCGCCGCGTACCTGAACACCATCTACTTCGGGCGTGGTGCGTACGGCATCGCGGCCGCGTCGAAGGCGTACTTCAACAAGCCCGTCGACCAGTTGACGGTCGAGGAGAGCGCGGTGCTGGCGTCGTCGATCCAGCTGCCGTCGCTGCTCGACCCGGAGACCAACCCGGAGGGCGCGCAGGCGCGCTGGAACTACGTGCTCGACGGCATGGTGTCGGCGGGGACGCTGCAGCAGTCGGCCCGGTCGGTGATGCAGTATCCGCCGTACGTGCCGATCGCTCAGGTCGACAACGGCAACCAGGATTCCGGACCGGAGGGTCTGATCAAGAACCAGGTTCTGCGGGAGCTGGGTGAGGCGGGGATCAGCGAGCAGCTGCTCAACACCGAGGGCCTCGAGATCACCACCACCATCGACCCGGTCGCCCAGGCGGCGGCCGTGGATTCGGTCCGCTCGAACATGGAGGGTGAGCCGGAGAACCTGCGCACCGGTGTGGTGTCGGTCGACCCGAAGACGGGCGCGGTGCGGGCGTACTACGGTGGCGAGGACGGCGGCGGCTACGACTTCGCGAACGCCGGCCTGCAGACCGGTTCGTCGTTCAAGGTGTTCGGTCTCGCCGCGGCCCTCGACCAGGGCATCCCGCTGTCGCAGATGTACGACAGCTCGGAGCTGACGGTCAACGGCATCACCATCAGCAACGTCGAGGGCGAGGGTTGCGGCACCTGCACCATCGCCGAGGCGTTGAAGCGGTCGCTGAACACCAGCTTCTACCGTCAGGAACTCGAACTCGACGGCGGACCGCAGGCGATCGCCGACATGGCCCACAAGGCGGGCATCCCGCAGGAGATCCCCGGCGTCGGGCCTTCGCTGACCGAGCCGGACGGCAGTGGTCCGAACAACGGCATCGTGCTCGGCCAGTACCAGTCGCGGGTCCTCGACATGGCGTCGTCCTACGCCACACTGGCCGCGTCGGGCACGTACCGTGCACCGCACTTCGTGCAGAAGGTCGTGAGCGCGGACGGGACGGTGCTGCTCGACCGCGGCGGCGACACCGGTGAGGACCGCATCGACAAGGACGTCGCCGACAACGTGACGTCGGCGATGGAGCCGATCGCCGGGTACTCGCGTGGCCACAACCTGGCAGGCGGACGCCCGTCGGCCGCGAAGACCGGTACCGCGCAGCTCGGCGACACCGGGAAGAACAAGGACGCCTGGATGGTCGGGTACACCCCGTCGCTGTCCACGGCGGTGTGGGTCGGCACCACCGACGGTCAGGCGCTGGAGAACAGCGGCGGCGCCATGATCTATGGTTCCGGTCTGCCTTCCGACATCTGGAAGGACACGATGGACGGCGCCCTCGAGGGCACCGACGTCGAGAAGTTCCCGAAGCCGGGTGCGATCGGTGGTCAGTCGGGTGTCCCGGCCTATTCGGCGCCCGCACCGACCAAGACGTCGGCGCCGCCGTCGAGCACGTTCCAGTTGCCGACGGAACTCGTGCCGCCGGTGGTCGTGACGCCTTCGCCGGTGGAGATCCTGCCCGGCATCACCATCCCGATCCCGGGACTGGCACCGCGGCAGACCACCCCGGCCCCGGCCGTTCCGGCGGAACCGGAGACGACGACACCGCCGAACGCCGGTAACGGCAACGGCCAGCAGCAGGTTCCGACCCGTTAACGGCGACCGGTAGCCTCGCGGAGTGGCCGACAACCGTGACGCGCACGCCGTCCGAGACGCGGGCGAGACGGATTTCGTCTCGCCCGCGCCGCTGGCGAAAGACCGGCGTTCCGCGGATTGGCGGGACCTTCCGGGCCGCACCGACCCTCTGACCGCCGATCTGTCCGGCGTGATCGGCGGTCCGGTCGGACGGCACGCGGTCGTCGGGCGCAGCCGGTTCTTCACGCCGATGCGCGCCATTCTGTTGCTGGCGATCGTGTTTCTCGCGCTCGGCTGGTTCGCGAAGGCGCCGTGCATCCAGCAGGCTCCCGTCGGTGAGAACGGTGCGCTCGGGCTCGACTGGAGCGGCAGCAGGCAGTACGTCGCGATGTGTTACTCGGACACGGTGCCCCTGTACGGGGCGGAACGGTTGAACGAGGGCGCGTTCCCCTACAAGAAGTGGTGGGAAGAAAGCGCAGGCAACGGCCAGATCCAGCGTCGCTACATGGAATACCCGGTGATCTCCGGGCTCTACCAGTACGGCGCGATGACGATCGCGAAGTCGTGGGATGCGGTGCACTGGTTGCCCGGTGCCCTGCAGGTCGCGATCTATTTCAACGTCGTCGCACTCGGTCTGGCACTGGCCTGGCTGGTCACCGTCTGGGCGAGCGCGCTGCTGGCCGGACGCCGGATCTGGGACGCCGCGCTGATCGCCGCGTCCCCGCTCGTGATCGTGCACGCGTTCACGAATTTCGATCCCCTCGCAACGGCTTTCGCCGCGGGCGGGCTGCTGGCGTGGTCGCGAAAACGGCCGGTGCTCGCCGGGATCCTGCTCGGGCTCGGCGGCGCCGCCAAGCTGTATCCGCTGCTCCTCCTCGGACCCCTGCTGGTGCTGTGTCTGCGCACGGGCCGGGTGCGGGACTGGTCGGTTACCGCACTGACCGGGGTCGGCGCGTGGATCGCGGTGAATCTGCCGATCGCCGTGCTGTTCCCGCGCGGCTGGGCCGAGTTCTTCCGGCTCAATTCCGAACGCGGCGCCGACCCCGACTCCGTCTACAACGTCATCTCCTCGTTCACGGGCTGGACCGGATTCGACGGCATCCTGGCGGCCGGTCAGGCGCCCACCGTGCTCAACGCGGTGTCGTTCCTGCTGTTCGCGCTCGTGTGCGTCGGGATCGGGTATGTCGCGCTGACGGCGCCGAGACGGCCGCGGCTCACCCAACTGTGCTTCCTGCTGGTCGCGGGTTTCCTCCTCACCAACAAGGTGTGGAGCCCGCAGTACTCGCTGTGGCTCGTGCCGCTGGCCGTGCTCGCGTTCCCGCACCGGCGGATCCTGCTGGCCTGGATGACGATCGACGCACTCGTGTGGGTGCCGCGCATGTTCTACTACCTCGGCGTCTCCAACAAGGGGCTCCCCGAGCAGTGGTTCACCGCCGCGGTGGTGGTCCGCGACGTCGCGGTCGTGGTCATCTGTGCGCTGATACTCCGCCAGATCTACCGGCCCGACGAGGACCTCGTGCGGTACGGCTTCATCGACGATCCGGTAGGCGGGGTGCTCGACCAGGCGCCCGATGCGCAGCCGCGGTGGCTGCCTGCCTGGCTACGCCCGCGGCCACCCGTAGAAGCGTCTCCCGCTCACGGTGTTTCGCCAGGCTAGGGCTTCGACAGCACCAGCACAGCCCCGACCGCGAACACGGCGATCGAGACACCGAGGGCGATCGCGCGGATCGACCACTGGCGGGCGTCGGCGGCGGCGCGCACCGACAGGTCGTACTCGCCGCGCTCCCACAACCGGTGGACGGTGCGCGCACGCAGCAGCGCGACGATACCGAACGGCACGAACGCGACAATCGCAAGTACGGCGAGCGGCAGACTGCTGGCCGGCGGCGGTGCCAGCGGCCCGCGGTAGTCCGCCCCGGTGTCCTGCTGCTGCGACGTCATGCGTTGCCTCCCCGTGGTGGTGCCCACGACCGTGGGCGACGACGTGGAGTATAGACCGTCGAGATCTCCGACTGTGCAGTGCCTTTCGCGTGGCCGGCGGCTACGGCCCGGCTACCGGCCGGTCTCCACGGCGGGCGGATGCGCCCGGGCCGCGACCCACGCCGCCACCTGGGTGCGGGAGCTGACGGCCAGCTTGTCGAAGATGTGCTCGACGTGCCCGTCGACGGTGCGCCGCGAGATCACCAGCCTTTCGGCTATCTGCCGATTACTGAGCTTGTCGTTTAACCACTGCCGTGGTGTGAGGCAGTTGGTGCTGGTGTTGTTCGGCGTGTCGCAGCGGCATGAGGCGACCACCGCCTGATCATCTTGAGGTTCCTTCCAGAGAACTTTCGAGACGAAGACAGGCGGTGGCCGTGAGTATCAGTGTGCCCGACCGGCGGGCGGTCGGGGAAGAATCGGTCCCCGATCCGCGTGTCGGC
Organism: Rhodococcus sp. P4_B6; assembly: GCF_056402215.1. Lineage (NCBI taxonomy): Bacteria > Bacillati > Actinomycetota > Actinomycetes > Mycobacteriales > Nocardiaceae > Rhodococcus > Rhodococcus sp. P4_B6. The sequence continues at coordinate 24,984 of NZ_JBFUHV010000003.1, forward strand.
CTGGTGTCGTTCCGCGAAGAGTTCCACCGGTGTCTGCCGGCCCGAGGTGATGCTTTGTTCGAGTTGACCGATGCGCTGCTGTGTTCCGGCACCGCGGTTCGCACCCTGGTCGAGTTGTCACTGGCCGCCGAGCATCGGCGCGGTCACGGCGCCTTGTACGACGCAATCAATTGCGGCCGAATAGATCTCGCTCGGCTGCGCCGCGCCCTCGGCGGACTGACGATCCCGCGTGATCGCGGCGGCCGGATCGTGTTGGCCGTCGACATCAGTGCCTGGTTGCGCCCGGATGCACCGACGAGTCCGCAGCGGGGGTTCTGCCACGTCTACGGCCGCGGGAAGAATCAGGCACAGCTGATCCCGGGGTGGCCGTACTCGTTTGTCGCCGCCCTCGAGACCGGCCGTACCTCGTGGACGACGGTGCTCGACGCGGTCCGCCTGCGCCCCGACGACGACGAAACCGTTGTGACGGCCACCCAGGTGCGTGAAGTGATCACGCGGTTGCGCGACGCCGGGCACCACCGCGACGGCGACCCGGACATTCTGCTGGTGTTCGACGCCGGGTACGAGCTGGCCCGGCTGGCGTTCGTGCTCGCCGATCTCCCGGTTCAGGTGCTGGGTCGGATGCGTTCGGACCGGGTGCTGTGCTTCCCGGCGCCGCCACCGGGCCGTACCGGGCGCCCACCCCGGCACGGTTCCGACTTCAAATTCGCCGACCCCCAGACCTGGCCCGAACCCGAGACCACCACCAGCACCGACACCGATCGCTACGGAACAGCCACCGCTGCGGCGTGGAATCGGTTGCACCCGAGGCTCGTCCATCGTGGCTCGTGGGCGGACCACCCGGGACCGCCGCCGATCGTCGAAGGCACGGTGATCCGGCTGACGGTCGATCACCTGCCCGGGGACCGGCATCCCAAACCGGTGTGGCTCTGGTACTCACATCCTGGTGCGGGAACCGCCGATATCGACCGATTGTGGCAGATGTTTCTGCGGCGCTTCGACCTCGAACACACGTTCCGTTTCTTCAAGCAGACGTTGGGGTGGACCGCCCCGAAGCTCCGCAGCCCCGAGGCGGCCGACCGCTGGACCTGGATCGTGCTGGTGGCCTACGCCCAACTCCGGCTCGCCCGTCCTCTGGCCGAGGACCTACGCCGCCCGTGGGAACGGCCTGTCCCACCAACACGATTGACGCCGGCACAGGTTCGTCGAGGGTTTTCGCGCACCCGCGCGACGATGCCTGTTCCGGCCAGTGCACCGAAACCCAGTCGACCCGGACCCGGACGCCCACCCGGATCGAAAAACACCCACCGCGCACCGCATCACCACGTGGGCAAACGCGCCGAAACCAAAGCTAGAAAACCCGTCGGGGCCGCCTGCCCAGGTTAAAGATCAAGCTAAGAGGTTCCGGCACCACCGGCCGCATCCCACGAAGCGATAGCTGATCACGCCCCCGGCGGTGGCTCAGCCACTCCCGACCACATGTGGACCGAGGCATCAAGCCCAGATCCACACCGCCCCGGATACTCCGGCTCTCTAGTGCCCGGAGTATCCGAGGTCGTCTCGCTCACCTGTATCGGTGTCGTGTCAGTTTCCGATAACCGGCAGGATCAGCGCGATCCGCAGTTTCTGGTCGATCGTTTGCCCGAGGGCGAGTGATTGGTCCAACAAGAGGGCGAGTGCTTGAACTTTCGCGTCGGCGTCGGCGAGGGTGTGCACGATTTGCCCCGCGGGAACGGCGGCGGCGTTGGCCTGATCGGTTGCCGATGCACCTGCGTCGATGATCCCGCCGAGTGGGGCGTCCGCGGACTTCAGGGCGTCACCGAGCGCCTGGAGTTGGGTGCCGAGATCGCCGAGGGTCTGGTCCGCGCGGGTGAGGGAGTTGAGCACCCCGACGACTTCTGGAAGGCCTTGGTTGATGGCGGCGTTGGCGGGAGGCAATTCCTTCGCCCCGGAAAGTGCGTCGTTGGTGGTCTTGTCCACGGTTTTTGCTTGATTGACACCGTCTTTGAAGATGTCATTGGTGATGCTCAAATCTCCTGTGACGATCAGAATGCCGCACAAGAGTGCGATGGTGAATGCCAGGGCAATCGCCCAGCAGAGCCGAAACATGGTGTGTGTTCTGCCTTTCACTCGTTCCGTGTCATTTCCTGACCAGTCCGAGCGTTACGGGGTGGGGGTGGTCGCGACGCCGAGAGGGGGGAGATTCAGGGAGTTGACTGGGGGCCCGACTACCGCGAGCAGGGGCCCGAGTTCCTGGATGTGCCGGGCTTCTTCCTCGACATTCGCCAGGGTCGCGGCGATGGCAGTGGCCTTGGGGCCGAGCGTTCCCAGGGTGCCTTCGATCGTGGTCAGTCCGGTGTTGATCGCCTCGAGTTGCGTGGTGACCGAGCCGACCGCCGTCGACAGTCCCGCCACCGTCGGGCTCGCTTGGTTGGCGCGGTCGGTCACGTTCGCGACCAGGCCCGGCAGCGGACCCGCGATCGTGCTGACGTCGCCGGTGGAGGAATTGAGTGTCTTGGATTGTCCCGTCAGCTCTCCGGCCTTGTTGGTCAGGCCTTCCAAGTCGTGTGCCAGCGGGTCCAGCGCCTGTATGTCTCCGGCGAGCTGGGCATGTTTGGGGACGAGGATCCCGGTGAGGGTGTCGAACTGGCCGGCGGAATCGATGACCTCGAGACTCAGCTGCGACGGTCGTCCCAGCGGGTCGATGACGTCGTCGAGTCCGGGAAGGAACCCGTTGACGGCGCAGAGCAGCACCGCGGGCGCCAGCCCCAGCATCAGCACTACCCCGAGCCATGCCTTCTTGGTGATCATCAGTTCCCTCCCGGTGCAGGAATGAAGGCTCCCTGTTCGGGAATCAGCGCGAGTTTGTTCGTCGTCCGCGTCAGCTCCGCGTTGAGCGCGTTCACCATGTCGATCGCCGTGGTGAGCTCGTTGTTCACGCCGGTGACGGTGGTGTTCGCGTCCGCCGAGATTTGATGCAGCGACGTGGCGGAGCCTTGCAGCGTGGTGGCGACGGTCTCGAGTTGCCCGGCGATCGCGGTGTCGCCCTGACCGGCGGCGAGCAACGCCCGTGCGTCCGGCAGCAGCGCGGCCAGGTGATCGACGTCGGCGGCGGTTGCGGTATTGAGCTGAGCCAACACCCCTGCCAGCTCATCGAGTTGCTTGTGGGCCGTGGCCGGGGCGGTGAGATCTGCCCGTTGGGCGAAGTAGTCGTTGGTCAGCCGGAAGTTGTCCACGATCGTGCGCGCGCTGTCCTGCACGAGCTGACCCTTGTGGATGGCCGCCAACACCAGCCCGAACAGGACCACGGCCAAGACCGCAGCGAGGCGGCCCATCCATTCGGTGGCTACGGCGAACCTGCTGGAACTCGGTGTCGCAGCGCTCGGAATGTCCAGTCGGTGGGGCAGTACGCCCTTTCGGTATGGCAGCGCCGATGCTGGGATGTCGAGTCGCTGAAGTCCGGCCAGGCCTCGGCGGGGGTACGCCTCGTCCGGTAAGTCGGTGCCCTGCTGCATGTCACGTCCAGTCGAGAGTAGGTACAGATCGGTTGGAGGAGAGAAGGTAGGGCTCAGCCCGGGAGCGGAAGCATCTGGTTGATGGTCTGCGCGGCCGCCACCGAACCCTGCAGGTCGCTGACGAGTCCCTGAACGATGGCCAACAATTGGCGGCCCTGGTCACCGAACGCCTGCGCCGAGTCCACGAGCGGAAGCACGGTGTTCTGAACTTCCCCGAGGATGCCCTGGATGTTGGTCAGCTGATCGTTCGTCAACTGCGCCCCGTCGGTGCTGCTGGCAAGCATCTGCGCTGCCGGGGCGATCGCCTCATCGAGTTTGGTCAGCAGCGGCCCGAGCGCGGCGGTCGCATCGAGTGCGGTCTGCGCGGTGTGGGTCAGTTCGGTCAATTGTGCAAGTTGCTTGGTCAGTCGGTCGTTGACGTCGACGATGCCTTGGGAGGCGGTGATGCTCGTTTCGTTGGCGCGTTGCTGGTTGTCGAGTCGGGTGTTCAGGTTGAACACGACGAAGGCGAGCAGGCCGAGAACACCCACCGCGACGATCGACAGCACCATCCGGGCCGGCCCGCCGCGGCGTCCGAAGAAAATCAAGGTACTTCTCCTACTTTCCAGACAGGTCGTTGGCGGATTCTTCCGCCGACAGGCGGGTCCTGTGGACCTTCTCGGCCGTTGAACGTGCGTCGGTGAGGATGGCGTCCAAGGTGGCGCGGTCACGGGCGACAGCCGCAGTGGCGCCGTCGACCGGCGCCTGCAGTGAGCTGATGTGCGCGGTCAACGTATCCAGCGAGGCGACGAGATCGGTCACGTTCGCACCGGCGAGGTCGAGGGTCTTCTGCACGTCGCCGGTGATCTGCCCGGTGAGGGTGTTCAGTTCCGCCGTCACGGCCGCATCGGTGCTCAGGACACTCGCCAGGGATGCCTTCATCTTCTCGAGCGCATCGAACGCAGCCAGCGTGACCTTCTCGTGCTCGACAATCTGATCCAGGGCCGGGTTGTAGTTACCGGCGGACACCACCGCTTGATCGAGCCGATAGGGCGTGGCCGTCAAGTCGTAGATCCGCGGATACAGGTACAACGCACCCACCGGAATCAGCGCGAGAACCAGGAGCACCCGCGCCACATTCGTTGTGGTCGAGGCGCGCCGCGGCGGATCGACGAAGCCACCCGGTGGGGTCTCCTCGGCATATCCGATCGGCACGGTGGCCTCGGTATCGAGGGTGTGCCGGCTCCGGCCCGAAATCGCCGTCATGACTCGACCACCGAGACCAGCGCAATGGTGCGCAATGCCGTCAGCGTGTGTGTGAGAAGACCCTTCACCACGAGCTTGTGCGTGAGGATTCCGCCGAGCACCGTCATCCCCCGGTTGGTGAAAAATCCCACCGGAATCAAACCGCCGGCCTTCATCGGCAACTGTGACACGTCGAGGATCTGATCCACGCTGGCACTGATGGTGACGCTCGGCCGACCCACGATGTYGTTGTAGACAATTGCCTCGTCGGTGCCGAACACGATCGTGCAGGCACTGTCGGTGTCGGTGCTGTAGATCGACACCGGCCGGGAGATCTTGYGTGCGAACTTGACTCGGGACGGGAAGTTCTCGACGTTCTGCCCAATCAGCATACCGACGATGCTGGCGACGCCGTTCGCGTCGTCCCCGTCGTAGAGAGAGACCGGGTATGCCTCGGATTCAACAGTAGTCATCGATCATGGCCTTTCACAGCAGGGGTCAGCGATATGTCATATCGGCCCCTGCGCGGGACTCGCGTGGAGAACACGCAAGTCCCACACGGGCCGTTGGTTAGTGGGTCACACGTCCCAGTCCGTGGGCACCTGTCCCCACGACAGCAGGAAATTGTTGAAGGCTCCGGCGTTCTCGATGGCTGCCGACATCGGGCCCTTGGCGAATTTGACCTTTCCGGCCAGCAGCAGTTTCCCGCCCTCGGCGTCACCCTCGGCCGCGCGCTGCCACGTCTCGAGGGTCCCGTTGATCTTCAACCACAGGTCGCTCTCGTCGAACTTGCGGATCGTCCAGGAGATGATCTTGGCCTTCTCCCACTCGATATGACAGGCCACATCGTCCTTACCGATGGTGCCGAACTCCATGCGGTTGGTGAACGAATCGGGGTCCTTGAATCCCTTGTACACCTCGGCGTTCGCATTGACAGCCTCGAGCGCCAGTTCGCACCACTCCTGCGAGAAAAACTTCAGCTTGTCGGTCATCGGTTCGACTCCTGTTCGGTCAATCTGCCTCAAAGGGACTGTGCAGATGCATATTTCACTCAATTGGAGGAGCTTCGGCGCTGGCGTACAACACGCCACGACATTGCCGAGTGATACCGCTCACATCCGGAATTACCGTAGGCATTGATTGTTCACTCGTCAATTACTGATTTCTGTCGGCTTTTGCGACATGAAAGATCTTTGGCGCGCGCCTCACTCGGCGCCGAAACCACCTTATCCGCAGGTGGGGAGCACATTCGCGCTTGCCCATCCGTCATTAGCCACCGAAGAATGCCGTGCTTCCCTGCAAATTGGAGTTTGTGTCAGGTGCCTGATTCGCCCTCATGCAGCGCCGTGACACGTGCGGCGGGCCGCGGCCTGCCGCATACCCGAGCAGCCGATCACCGTCATTTGGTAGTGGAATCCTGCTTATTTGTTTCGCATTCGAGCGTAAAACACCACCGCGGGCTCACGAATGCCTCACCAGGTGTGTAATCCGAGAGCAGCACTCGGTTGGAGGTCGGCTAGGTCCGCGAAACTGAACCCGACAGGATCCATCTGGCCCTATCGATGAGATGAGATTGACGATGCCCTCAGTGCCGATCGCCGTCACCGGCGCCGTCTGCCGGCAGACAGGACCAGACAGCGCCGCGGCTCCAGGGCTGAGTACCTCGCGCCCCCGCATCGTGCCGTCAGCTACCACGGACTCAACATCTCGGCCGCAAGGCCCGGTGCACTAGTTTCCGCCGCCGTGGTTCCCTCGGCCCGATCGGCGTAACGCTGTTTCAGCGCTTGCGCATCATCGGCCTCGCTCAACCCCGGCACACCGCTCCCGTCACCACGATCGGCGCGGCTTCATCCGGGAGAAGTGGGATCGACATCACGCACATTCTCAACGAAGACAAAGGGCACCGATTGTCGTGGATCCTCTGACGATTTCACTGGTCCGATCAAGCTTCAAATCTATCGGAGCGATCCCTGAGGGCGAGGACACGTTCGCACGTTTCTTCTACGCCATTCTGTTTGCCACCCATCCCGATACCCGCCAGCACTTCCCGGCAGCCATGGACATCCAACGCGATCGGCTGATGCGGGCGATCAGCTACGTCATCGACCAACTCGAGACACCGGAATCCGTACTCCCACTGCTAGCCCAACTCGGACGAGATCACCGCAAATACGGAGTCACAGAGGATCACTACACCGCCGTCGGCGACGCACTCCTCGCCGCGCTGGCCAACCTCGCCGGACCTGAACTCTGGACCGACGAGACCGATCACGCGTGGCGTCTGACGATCGCACTGATCGCCTCGATCATGACCGAGGCCGCCAACTCCGACGAGGGACCCCCGACACGTGTGGGCACGGTGATCGAGCACCGCCGAGTACTCGACGACCTCGCGATCGTGCGCCTGGAACTCGACCACACGATGACGTATGAACCGGGACAGTATGTCAGCGTGCAGGTACCCTGCCGACCCAGGATGTGGCGCTACCTGTCGTTGGCAACGCCACCCACACCGGACCGGATCGTCGAGTTCCATGTCCGACGAGTCTCCGGTGGCTGGGTGAGTCCCGCGATCGTAGGAGAGTCACAGATCGGCGACACCTGGCTGATCGGATCACCACTCGGTTCTCTCGGCATGTGGCGAGATCCTCGCCGAAGCCGGCTGATGATCGGCGAAGGAACCGGAATCGCTCCTCTGCGAGCGCAGTTGATGGATACCACGCAGCGCGGCGGCACCACCCCTCGGACGCATCTGTTTGTCAGCGGCACCTACCCCTGTGACCTCTACGACCTCGACATGCTGTGGGCATTGACGCAGACGCATCCGCGGCTGACCGTCATCCCGGTAACCGAGCACAGCGACGATCCGTGGTGGGTCCCCAGAACGTCGCACACCTCGGGCAGGGTGCAGGATCCACTCACCGGCCAGATCAGCCGTGTAGTCGCCGAATACGCGGACTGGACCGATCACGACATCGAAGTTGTGGGATCACCATCGATGGTCCGCACAACCAAGTATCGATTGATGGCCGCCGGGGTCGATGCCGGCAACATCCGCCATGACCCGCTGTACTGAGGCCGATGGCGCCACAACCTTTTGAGGTCCCCACGGGCGCGGATCTCACCGCTGAGACCGCGCGCTCGTGCGCGGGTGGAGCTGTTCTGCCCTCACGCTCGCCGTCGCCTTCTCACCCCCGACACCCCTGCTCCCGTACCCGCGGGGTCGCGCAGCACCCTCGCCCGGTTTGAGTGCGGAAGATCCTGCTGCACCGTACCGAGGAATCACTACGAGCACGACGTACATACCCCCGTCGAACCACATCCCGCACCAGCGCGCAAGCGTGGTCGCACAGTGTCATTTCACCCGGACAGAGATGCACGCCAGCCACGGCGTCGTGGTGCAGTCGACTCTGACACCCCGCCCAGACCGCCGGTCGGCGGCTGTGCTGGCTCTCTATGTCAACTCGGCCGGTGTGTCCGGTACATCGTCCGGCCCGTGTCGGCGCGCGGACCGGGCGCCGACGAGAGGTCCGGCCTGATCGGCTGCATGAGTTCGTCGCCGACAGGCTGAGCGTCGAGCGGCATCGTGCCTTTCGCATCGAAGTAGTCGCCGCCCTTGCGTTTCACGTCGTCCGTTCCCCAATCCCGCTGACGCGGAACGCGCGCCATTCGCGGAATATGCCTGCGGCAGTGGATGTAAGCTTCCTCGACATCGACGACCACCCAGCGCTCCGGTGTGCGCCCGTTCGACCCGCCGACGGGGAGTCCGACGATCTCGGAACGCAGGTCCGTGTCCTCCACGATCCGCGCTGAGCCGTTGACGTGCAGGCCGATCAGGACACGTACGAAGTCCACGAGAAAGATTCCGACATGCGGGTTCTCGAGGATGTTACCGAGGCTGGCCATCACCCCGTTGCCCCGGTACTCGGGGTAGGCGAGCGTCGTCGAGTCGATTACGTGAATGAACCCCGGAACTCCGGAACTCCGGCTGTTGTCGCATTCGCCGGACGCGTCAGCGGTGGCAACGAAAGTCATCTCCTGACGACCGACGAACTCGATCATGGCCGGATTGAGATGGTCGAGAACCTGATCCACGTAGAATTTCGCGGCGCATTCCGCCGTGCCATGCCGTTGTTGGAGTTGTCGCTCACCCACACTGCCGATCTCGCTCATTCGGACCCCGCTCTCTCACGCCGGTAATCTCGTCCGCCCGCTCCCCCGCGCTGACCTTCAGCTACATGTTCCGCGTGACGGGTTCACCCGATTGTGCAGTGTCGCTGGACGCCCACGGCAACCAGGCGAAGGTGGGCTACTCAGTCACCTGGCGAGACCATCAGGTGAATGGCCAGTGGTATGTCGCTCGGTTCGCCAGTGGTGATTGCTGCCGGTCGAGCGGCGCACCGAACCTGCCTCTGCGGTTCCCCGACGGCACGTTCGAAACGCGAAGATAAGCGGAAGGGGGTCCTCCGCCAACAATAGATGGCGGAGAACCCCCGTCTGGTGACTGTGGCCGACCGGTTACGTGACGTTCTGTGCGAAGTGCAGGATCTGCACTCCCCCGGTAGCGAAGTTGGGTACATCGGCCTGAGCGGCTGCACCGTCGGGGGACGCGAGAGCCGCGCCCATGTCCTCTGCTGAATCGAAGTCCGCCTCGAAGATCGCCGCGAACGGTGAGTCACCTTCGGCTGCCGCGACGTCTACCGTGTGGCGGATCGCGCGGACGCCCGGGAGCTTGCGTGCGATCGGCAGGTGGGTGTCCCGGTAGTACGTGCGGAAGGCCTCGGGGTCGGTGGGTGGGCCATAGAGGACCATGAGTGTGTGCATGGTGTTCCCTTTCTGGAGAACATTGGTCAGGGTTGGACGGGGTCGAGGGTGACGTCGTAGTGCGTCTTTAGCACCCCATCCTGGTTGGGTTGAACGTCGAGGATCAGCTCGGGTTTGGTTGCCTGCGCGATGTCGTTGTCGAGCCACTGCCCGTCGCGGAAGTACAACTGGGTGGTCAGCGGGAAATATCCGAGTTTGCTGACAATCAGGTGTAGGCGAGCCGGCCTCCAGGGGCTCCACTCGGCAGATCTGATCAAGGCGCCGACAACACCATCGGTGGGGATCTGATAGGGAGCGGGCAAGATTGTGGTGATCTCGAATTTGCCGTGCTCATCTGTGACGGCGACGCCCCGGAGGTTTGCCGTCGGGGATGCCGGGTGCGAATCCCGAGTAGTAGCCGTCGGTGTCGGCGTGCCACAGGTCAAGTCGCGCGAACGGAACCGGTTCACCCTCGAGCCCGAGCGCCTGTCCGGTGAAGACAAGTGTCGCACCTCGCTCGTCCTCACGCATGGGAAGCGCAGTGTGCGAGGGCAGTGTCTTCTGTCCGGGGAGGTAGTAGGGGGCCGCTGACGAACCTGCCGAACGCGCTGCGCAATTCGCGGTCGCTGAACTTCCGCACGGCCGGAGGTGCGGGGGACAGATCCTGTTCGGTCACGGTCGATCCCCGGGCACCGGGTTCTGGGCGGGGTCCCACTGGACCAGCACGTGCTCGGGTCCTCGGAAGGAGGTGTTCGGCGAGTACGTCCACTCCTGCCCTTCCACCAGGTTCAGGTGCGGGAGCCGCTTGGTGGTCTCCTCGAGCATCACGCGCATCTCCATCCGGGCCAGGGCCTGCCCCAGGCAGTGGTGGATACCCCATCCGAACGCGAGGTGCTCGTCGGCGTTCTCGCGGGTGACGTCGAAGCGGTCGCCGTCGTCGAACATGGCGTCGTCGTGGTTGGCCGATCCGGTGAGCACGAGGATGCGTTCACCGGCGGCGATGTCGAAGCCGCCGATCGTCACCGGGCGGGTGGTCACTCGCCGCCAGGCCGGCACCGAGGACGCGTAGCGCAGGATCTCCTCGACCGCGTTCGGGATGAGGGAGGGGTCGTTGCAGAGCAGTTCCCACTGATCACGGTTCTCGAGCAACACCTTGAAACCGTTCGCCGTTGCGTTCGTGGTGGTCTCGTGGGAGGCGTAGAGGTGGCTCTGCATGATCGAGGCGAGGTAGGTCTTGTCCCACACGTCGTCGTTGCCGGCCTTCTGCCACGCCTTGATCGCGTTGCTCATGTAGTCGTCGCCGGGATTCTCGATCAGCCGCTCGACGTGTTCACGGGCGTACTCGAGGTAGGCGGCGAACTCGCCCGCCAACTCCACCTGCTGCTCGTCGGTCGGGCGGCCCCAGATCCACAGCGCGAAGCGGGACGCGTAGCCGCGGGCACGTTCGACCTCGGCCTCGGGAACACCCATCAGCACGAAGGCAGTCAGAGCGGGCACCTGGAATGTCATGTTGGCGACGATGTCGGCGTTGCCGGTCTTGACGATCGCGTCGAGGCAGTCCTTGACGAAACGGCGGGTGGTCGGTTCGATTTCGGCGACCCTGTCGTCGGTGACACCCTTGCGCAGCACACGGCGCCGCTTGGTGTGCAGCGGTGCGTCCTCGTCGACGAGCATCGTCGAGGGCACGAAGTCGACGGCGGCGAGTTTCTCCATCGCGGCCGGGCAGGGCGGTTTGATCAGCTCACCGGCGGCGGTGGCACTGTAGGACTCGGTGTCCTTGAAGATGGCGACCACATCCTCGTATTTGCTCACCACCCAGTACCCGATCTCGGGACTGTAGAAGACCGGCTCCTCGTTGCGCGCCTGAGTGAAGACGGCGTACGGGTCCTGCAGGTACTGCTCGTCGAACGGATTGAACTCCGCCGCGAACTGGCTCACCGGGCACTTGCCGGGCGAGGTTGCCGAACCGTGCGGCGCGGAGGTGGTTTCAGTCATGTCGATTCTCCTATGAATGGACGGGTGCGGTGATACGCCGGGCTGAGACGAGCCAGCGAATGTGAGGAATCGGTCGTGCCTCGTCAGAGATCGAGAACGAGCCGTGCGGAGCGGGCGCGTGAGCAGCAGATCATCATCACGTCGTTTTCGGCCTGCTCGTCCTCGTCGAGGATCTGATCGCGATGGTCGACTTCACCCTCGAGGACCGTGGTCTCGCAGGAACCGCAGACGCCTTCGGCGCAACTGTTCGACGCCTTGATGCCGCAGGCGAGGACGGCGTCGAGGATGGTCTGGTCGGGTGCGACGGTCAGCGTCTTGCCCGACCTCGACAGTTCGACTTCGAAGGCCACCTCGGCATTGGGGTCGAGCTCGACGGCGGTGCCGGAGAAGTGTTCGACATGCAACTGTTTCGACAGGCGGAGCTCGCCGGTGCGGGACGTGAGTGCCTCGAGGAGGCGCTGCGGTCCGCAACTGTAGATGTGCACCCCAGGACCGAGGTGCGAGTCGAGGAGGTCGTCGACGTTCATCCGGGTGCCTTCGTCGGACACGCAGAACTGAACATTGTCCTGGTCACCCAGTTGCTCGACGAATGCCATCTTCGTGCGGGAACGGCCGGCGTAGATCAGCCGATGCGGGCGCTGTTGGGACTCGGCGGTGCGGATCATCGGAAGCATCGGCGTGATCCCGATACCACCGGCGATGAACAGATACTCGTCGGCAGGCTTGAGCGGAAAATTGTTCCGCGGGTGCGACGTGGTGAGTGTTTCGCCCTTCTTGACCTCGTTGTGAATGTATTGCGATCCACCCCGGCTGTTCGGATCGCGCAGAACCGCGACCTCGTATCGAGATCGGTCGCCGGGGTCGCTGTGCAGCGAATACTGCCTGATCATGTCGCCGGGTAGGTGAATGTCTATGTGCGCGCCTGCTTCCCAGACGGGAAGGTCCTCTCCGGCGCTATCGATCAAACTCAGCGTGAGCACGTCGTCACATTCGCGGCGGACCTCATCCACGATCAGGTGCAGAACTGGCGTCGAATCGGATGCGACGGTGGACATAACAGCCTCCATGGCTTGGGAAGCGGGAAAATCGTCTAAGAGAGCGACTTTCAGTTCAGGGTCGAGGCCGACCCTGCCGATATCAGCTGTGTTCGGCCTCACTTACGAAGTTACGAAGTTGCCTACGTCATATCTATCCACACAGTGCCGCGGACTATCCACGTAGCGACAGCGACCTACGCACGAGCCAATGGGGTCCCGGTGGCATGCTCACCCGTTGAAGTCGCGCACATCAACGCAGGCCAGCGCCCCGCCGTTGCGCTGCCTGGTGGACAGCGGACCGTCGGGGCGGGGTCAAGTGCGTTCGATTTTCGTCAGCGGAGGTGCCCCGCAGGACACCCCGCTTGGGTTGTCACGCATGCAAGCCCGCCCGGCGGTAGCCGACCGTGCTCGCTTTCGTGTCGGCCAGCTCACGCGGCGACTGGCGCCGGGGACCAGTCGACTTCAACTGATTGAGCACCGGACAGCGCGAGCAAGGTGCGGATGGGTCCGCCTTCACAGAGCTGGCGGCTGACCTCCCCTTGCCGCGGCGCAGGGTCGCCGGATATCCCGAGTGTGGAGTCGCCGATCAACAGCTGAGGGGTGTGGGCGCTGGCGCTACGGATGCCCTCGATGAGCAGCGCTTCCTCGTTAACGATGTGCACCGGAACGTCGTGCGCGCCGCACGGTCTCTCCGATCATCAATATCACCTGCTCCGTACCCGTCGCCGGGTCATGAGAGGCAACGAGCCTGCCGCTGCACGACCCGAGGGCCACTCGAGTATCGAGTGTCAGAAGGGGGTTACTCCGGAAGGGGGTGCGTGCCTCGCGTTCGCCGAAGACCACGCGAGTCCGGGAGCTGGTAGACGGGGTCGTTGTGCTGTACATGTCGATCATCTCTTGCCACGTTGGTTCGGTGAGGTGTGAGGTGATCGGTCGGTCAGCGCCGTTCGGGGTGCTGGTCGGGCCGGTCTCCCGCTGCCCTTACCAACGAATCTAGGCACCCCACTCGGGCGGCTCTATCCCCAGAGCGCACGCCACTATCCACTGAGCGCCACATCTCGATGCCGCCCCGATCCCCGTTGCGATGGGCTGCCGGGCACCCGCTGTTCAGCCGTACCGCAAGGTCTGGGAAGGGCTGACGCCGTACATCTGCCGGTACTCGCGCGAGAACCGGCCGTAGTGAAAGAACCCCCACCGTGCCGCGATGCCGGCGACCGTCTCGGTGTCGTGCTGCGCACCGGCCAGGTCCTCGTGCGCCCGTTTCATTCGAACGCCGCGGAGATACTCCATCGGACTCGCATCCATGAACTCGCGGAATCCGCGATGGAGAGCACGCACGCTCAATCCCACCTCGCGGGCGATGTCGGCCGGTGTCAGCGGCAGGGCGGCATGGGCGTTGATGTACTCGACGGCGTGACGAATGGTGGCCGGCGCGGTCAACGCCGCAGGGGACGCCAGATCGACCGAATACTGATGGTCGGTCAAAGACAGCAGGCCTACGACGATCGAGTACGTCAACGGCTGGGCCATCATCGGGTTCGCCATCATCGACCCGGCGATCTGGCTCTGATATGTGTTCAGAACAAGTGTGCGCCAGGCATTTCCATCAATGCCGGCCAGGTCGAGACCGCCATGGATCCGGACCGGCTCGGTGACCGGCCGACCCAGCAGATCCTGCAGCGCGGCGTGCACGGCCGCACGGTCGAGCTTCATCGCGAACATGTTCAGCCGACTGTTCGGCGGCGTCAGGATCCGGGCATCAGTACCGGTCTGATAGACCACCGCACTGTTCTCTTCGACAATGGTCTGTTCACCGTTCGACTCCGACAGCAGCCGACCCGACAACGGGATGTTCACGTGGTAGCCCTCGATGGCGGGACACAAGAGGTCGCTGTTGCTGTTGTACCGGAGCTGGCCCGCCACCATCGGACCGGTCACCACCGCTTTCAGATCTGCTTCGAACCGGGACACCGCCGCAACCCGTGTGAGCTCGTGAGGATGAAACACCTGCCCCACACCTGCGGTCGCCTCCTCGACGTCTCCGCTATGCAAGAGGATCGGCGCGGACGACGGATCACTGCCCCGAGAGATATACGACGCAGTCATTCCTTTGATCGCCTTTCCATGGTCGGCAAGGGGCTCCCTACGATCACACGAGCCAACAGCTCCCCTCCCACTCCGACGTGCGATATACGAGCATCTGACCGAATAGCGCCCGTGAGAGCATGGTCTGCATCACTATTTTATGTCAACGATTCCTTGTTTCCCTGTTCGCGGGCGCGTACGGCTTCCCGCCGTCGGGATCCAGACTCGACGGGGGCGCGTCTGGGCTCACGTTGTACGCCACCCCGATCTCCCGGACCTCCCGGACCTTGGTGAACGGCTCCGCCGGTTCGAGGCCACCGGCGCGCACGATGGTGTCGAGCAGTCGAGGCACCAGACGGGTTGCTGCGAGTGGCGAAGGCCGCTGGCCGCCGCAATCCGTGGTCGAGCACTCCTGAGTCGGCACCGCCGCTCCTCACCCCTTCTGCGGACGACCCCGTCTGACCGCACCGATCTCTCACCCGCACATGTCCGACCCGCTCGACGCGTTCCAGGCGGCCGTCACCGCACTGTCCGGGCGCGGGCTGGCGACCCCGAAAGACCGCGACGGGCTGGTCGAATCGATGCGGATCCTGCTCACCGAACGGTCCTCGGTTCGCAAGGCCCGAGGCGCGGCGATGAACCAGATCCATGCTCTGCTGGTGACCGCACCGGAACAGATCCGCGCTACCTACCGAAATCTCGGCAGCGTGAAACTCGTTGCCGCACTGGCTTGATCACGGCCGACTCCCGGTCACGGCCCGGAGCACCCCTCCGCGGCTCTTTGAATCGACTGGCCGTGCGCCATCAGTAGCACACGTCCGACATCGATGGCATCGACACCCAGCTCGGTGAGCTGGCCGCCCAGGTCAACCCGGCCCTATTGCAGCTGCCCGGCGTCGGCCCTCTCGTCGCCAGCCAGCTTCTGGTCGCCTGCGGTGACAACCCGAACGACTGAGCAGCGAGCAGCGGTTCGCCGCACTCTGGAACTGAACCCATCCCCGTCTCGTCGGGTAAGCATCAGCGGCACCGGCTCCCGGGGCGATGACCGCACCGCCAACTCCGCGATCCATCGCATCGTGCTCGTGCGGATGTCCGCCGGTGACACACGCACCGTCGACTACATTGCGCGACGCACAGCGAAGGCAAGTCCGAGCGCGAGATCATCCGCTGCCTCAAACGCTTCGTCGCGCGAGGTCTTCAATCTCATCCGGAATTCGCTGCCAGTAAATAGCGGCACAGGCCAACGTCGCCGAACACTGGCCATCCCGATCAGCACGGTGGCAACCGCACTCGCGGTTCCCTACCAGCGCATACGCCGTCTGGAGATCGGGCAACGCCTCGACCCCGATCTCGCCGCCACCTACTCGCGGTGGCTCACCGACCGCGAGCAGCAGTCCAGCTCCCTATCCCTGGCCGACACGGCTTGACAGGAGCATCCCATCTTCATGGACGCAACCCCTTATCCAGCACGTCACGGCACCGCTACAAGCATCAGTACCCATATGGGTCATAGGTCCCTACAGGTCGAGGTCTTGGGAGGTTTCCTGGCCAGGATCGAGGGTAGCGGAGCCGGTGTTCTCGGTAGGTGGCCGGCCGAGTCGTCCCGGTGGGCGGTATGCCTGTACTTCGCGTGCGTCCGGTATGTCGGCGCTGACGCTCGTTGGCCGAGACGATGCTTCAGGCAACGGAACCGGGGTGAGTTCGCCGCCCTCGACGAGTCGTTCGTGGCGTTCGACGTGTTCGGCGGCGGCATCGGCCGACGTGGTGCGATACAGGTCGTATCGGGTGACGGCGGTGTGGTCCTCGCTGACTTCGCGTGCGTTGACCTCGGTCACCGACTTGCCGTGCAGCGGTGTGTTGTCCGGCGCCCGGAACTCGGTGAAAATGCTGTCGAGGGCGGTCACGGGCACCCACCGCCCACCGAGACAGCGCTCGGGGTCCGTTGGGGCGTCGAGGGCCTGGAGGAACCCGCGCCGCCACCGAGCCACGATCCGCTTCGCCGCCACGTCTTTCGGGGCTTCGACGTCGACCACCTGGATTCGATACCCGGCCTCGGCCAGGCCGGCGACGAGGCGCTCGGCGTGCGGCTTCCACCCCAGGGTGCCGTCGACGATGACATTCTCTCCCCGGTCGACGGCCTCACGCTCGGCGGCCGTGAACAAGAACCCCGTGGACTCGTGATGCACGAGAGCGGACAACTCGAACGGGTAGAACCTGCTCGTCTGCCCCGGGGCGACCCGCAGGTCCGGCGGCAACAGCTCCTGCAGGGTGCCGTCTTCCATCGCTGCTTCGAGCAGGTAGCGCTTGAACACGTCGGCATCGAGTTCGCGCCATTGCCGCTGGTCGTGGCCGTGGAACAACCGATCGTGGGTGGAGGACTTGCCGGACCCCGGTGGCCCCGCGAGCAGGATCGCGGACAGCTCGGTAACCACATGTGGGTTCGCGGCCCGCCACTGTTCGAGGATCCGCTCGTGCAGCTGCGTTCGGCGGGCGGTCGGGGTGAGCACCCCGTCGACGGTGCGGAACCACCTCGGGTTGTTCACCGACGCGTACGCAGCGTCCGGGTGCAGCGGGCCGTCCGCGGTGGACAGTGAGGCGAGGAACGCGCGGCGGTGCTCGATCTCGTCGGGTGCCAGCACAGGTCAGTCGTCCGCCAGGGCGTCGAGCACGGCGTCGTAGTCCTCATCGGTCAGCAGACCGTCGCGCAGTGCGCGCCCGACCTGGTTGTTGAAACCGCCCTCGACCACCGGTGCGCCGTCGTTTGCCCAGGGGATCGGGTTGGGATCGGCGGGCCGCTCGTAGCGCCAGGTGGTCAGCTCACGCAAGGCGATGTCCCGGTCGAGCTCGCCGGCGGCGTAGCGGGCCGCGATCTCATAAGGGGTGCCGCCGTGTGTACCGGGGCGCACATCTGGTGCATTGACTCGCGCCCGACGCAGCATCTCGCTGATCGTCGGCTGGCTGACCCCGACGAGCGTCGCCAACTTCATCTGCGTGTAGCCGCGCTCATGGAGCTGGCGGAGCCGCCGTAGGTAGGCGATGTGGGCGGCCACCTCGCGGGCCTTCTCACGACCCAGGTCAGCAACCAGTTCGTCGGCGTTCATCGTGACTGTCATCGCTCCACCTCCTATAAGAAATCCTATACTGGCTGGTGGAGCCCGTAAAGACCACCTGGTGGTCTGTCTGCGATTCTGATTTGCGGACAGCGGACGGTCGCGTTTGGACTTTGACGCTGGCGTCTTCCGCGGGCCCTTCCCGTACCCAAGGGCTTTGGGTTCGGCGTTCCAGTGCTGCGCCCACATGGTGATCGCGTCGGAAAGGTCCGCGACGCCGCGGCACAGCCGCTTATCTGTCAATTCTGTGAACCACCGTTCGATCAGGTTCAGCCAGGAACTCGACGTCGGCGTGTAGTGCAGTGCCACACCGGCGACAGTTCTTGTGCGCCAACCACGCTTTGGTTTCCGGGGTCGAGTGCTCGGAAAGATTGTCCAGCATTAGATTAGGCGGTAAGACGCCCCGGACCCGGCGAGTTTCCGCATATCACATCCTTGCACTCGGCCGACGCGCGCCGATCATGTCAGAAACCGCATGAACCGCTCCTTCCCTTTCGGCGACCACAAAGCGTTTGGTTCAGTTCACCTGGATGGATCGGATGGAGTTGCCGAAGGCAATTCGTTCAATCACTGTGGTCGCGGCCGTGCCAACATTGGTGGCGGCGCCCATGGTGAGTAGCAGCGGCACGAAGTGGTCGGCAGTGGGATGCGCAACGTTCGCACCGGGTCCCTGGGTGCGGTAGTCGATCAGGGCGTCGACGTCGCCGCGACTCAATGCGTCGGCGGCCCACTCGTCGAAGGCCGCGCCGTGGCCGAGGAGGCCCGGGTCGCGCATGACGGCGAAGCTGTGGGTCATGAACCCCGACCCGATGATGAGGAAACCCTCCTCACGCAGATGCCGGATCCGTTGGCCGAGGTTCAGCAGTGCCTCTGGATCGAGACTGGGCATGCTCAGCTGCACCACCGGCACGTCGGCGGCGGGGTACATCGCCATCAGCGGGATGAAGGCGCCGTGGTCGAGGCCGCGGTCGGTGAACTCGTGCACGGTGGTGGTGTCGCGGAGCGTTCCCGCGAGGCGGCGAGCCAGGTGGGTGGCGTCGGGTGTGGCGTACTGCAAGGTGTAGTAGCGGGGGTGGAAACCGCCGAAGTCGTAGTACAGCGGTGTGCCCGCCGCCGCACCGGTGATGGCGACCGGGGCGTTCTCCCAGTGCGCGGAGACTACGACGATTCCCCGGGGTTTGGGCATGGACTGCGCCCAGGTGAACAGGTCATCGAGCCACCGCGGGTCGTCCAGGGTGGGCGGGGCGCCGTGGCTGACGAACAGCGACGGCAGTGGCCCGTCCTCGGCTGTCCAAGCCCGCTGGCCACGGGCCAGCGGCAGCACTCGCGCGAGCAGGTCGTCGTAGGCTCCGGTGGGAAACTCGGGATTGAACGGGTCGTGGGCCTGATCGGTCATCGGTATGCCTTGCTGTCGTTGTCGAAGAGGGCTCGAATCGGCACGGATGCGACCTGTGTCAGAAGGCGTACGGGCCGAAACGACCCCATGCCACGAAGGCGGTCAGGGCGAGCCGTATCACGTTGATGCCGATAAGCGTAGCAGCACAGTTGGTTTTTGAGCTGTTGCTATGGAACACCCTCGGGTTGCGCTCCTTTCAGGCGGCAACGTCGGTCGCGGTGACCTCCTGCCAGACCGCGAAGCGGTCGGGCATCTCGGTACGCCATTCGGGCCCCGAGAGCCGGTGCCTGGCCCGGCCGGAAGTGCGCGGTGGGCGATACTGGCAGTCATGCCGCAACTTTCATGGGGATCCAGTTCAGGACGGTCCGCATGGCATTACCGAAGTACTTCGGGTCGGTGATCAGCCATCCGTGGCCGCCCGAATCGAACACTTTCAAAACACTCTCTGAGTGAGGCCCCAGCCCAGCCCTCATATCGTCTAAATTGGTGCAACTCAGGCGCTAAGCTCGAGGCGCTGCTCGTGGCCGGCACCGTCCTATTGCCGACTCGAACCGATCTCGCACGTAAGCGTTGAGCAACCGATCCGCCACCGACTGCTCGATTCCCGCATCCTTCACGGCATCAGCCAGAACTTCACCGAAACGCCTCCGCGAAACACCGAACCTCACGAAGATCTCCTCGTTCGAGGGGCCACCGTATGGCTCCCAGATCACTGCGAGTCGCAAGATCTCCTCTCCTTCGGGCGACAACCGTGACGCCCGAAGCTGTGCCCGATCGACGCGTGCCCGACGATCTGTTCCTGTCGCGCTGCCGTGAATTGCGTTGGATTGCCTCATTCCAGGAGGATGAGATCGGTAGCGTGGGATCAGTCCCGCCTCGGATACACCTTCCACTGTTACTCCCTCGTCTTGTGCCATTGCTGCCTCGCTTCGCGTCTGTCCCGTCGGATCCATCTACCTCCCGTCGCACCGCCAGCACACCACTCGAGTCGTACGCTGTGTACGCCACATCGCCTGCGAACTACCGATCGCGGAGATAGAACTTCTGCGGATCGAACGCACGGAGGATCGTCAGCTCCTCATCCGACGGCGGAGCTTCGATGGTGAGCCCATCACTGACTTCGAATGTGAACCCGGTCCGTTCGCGGGTTTCACGAAGGCCCTCTGCTACAGTCGCTCCCGCCGCAGGCAACAAGGAAGTGAGAACGAACTCTCCGGTGCTCGGCGATCGGTCGAACACGCACAGTTCGGTGACGATCGTCTGGACTTTCGCGCCCGGTGAGGTGATGTAGGGTACCGCCTCGACAAGTCGCGTACGGTCGTGACCGACCGTGACGATCACCTCCTCCGCACCCGACAAGACGTCGTTGGCCCCGCCGGATCCGACAATGAAACGGCCGTCGTCGGAGTATGTGGAGTTGATCGCACCGGTTTTGTCGATCTGTCCGGCACCGACCAATCCGACAGCTGATGTCCCTGGTCCGGATACATACATACCCAACACGCTCATCACGTCCACCAACAGCTTGTTCGTCGGAACATTCTGACCGGCAAAGATGAACGGCTCACCGGGAAGCGGTGAGTAGTCGAAGAGACCGATCTCCGCCATCAACGCGACATCGACTTCGTCCTTCCGTAATTGTTTGACACCCACCCACGCAGCGAGGTTGGACAGTCCCACTCCGGCAAGAACCGCATGATGTCCACGTCGCATGACGGACCGACGGAGTGCACGGGAAGTCGCGATCACCTGGTGCTCCACCGGCGTGGCCGGCTCAATGGGCGAGGGAACTGCAACTGCAATCTCGTTGGTGGAGACATCTCGCCGAATCAGCGACTTCAGTCGATCGTCCCCGAGGAGTCGGCGGTACTCGTCCACCCCATTGATTCCTGTCACCCATTGCTCGATGTGGCGACGGAAGGTCTCCGGCGATTTGCTGGCCTTCAGCGTGTCCAGAACGAAATCCAGGTCTTCGCCGTATCCCTCCACTTCGGGAACACCCGGGTTATTGAATCCAAACGGATGTGCACCGAAAGGTACCTCACACACTGCGCGGACGACGTGCGCTGGAATTCGCGTGCGTGTATTCATCTTTCGGATTTCGGCGGTGGACACAATGCGTTCCACCGTGACGATTACACCCTGTTTGGCGGCCAGCGCTCCCACCTGCCCTTCACCGTACGGGGCAGCCAGAATGACGTTTCCGTGCGCATCGGCAGCTGCACCGTGCATGACGACGATGTCCGGTCGCAACGCAGAGACCAGGCTTGTGTCCGATCCGCCGTCGAGTGCGGCCAGGTCGATCAACTCGCCGCGAGCCGCTGCCTCGTCCCCCATCGAACTTCCCCGCATCGATTTGACGGGGAAGTGGGACACTCCCAACGCCCCCGCAGTCAACCGCGCGAGCAAGGACCACAGCGACCAATGTTCGATCTGTACCTGACCGCTGGAAATGGCCCTCACGAGGGCGGGATTGGGGCGTGCCACCGGAAAGTTCTCACCGGCGAACGACGCGATCACCTTACGGACCAACCCGAGTTCGATCAACGAGTGTTGAATGTTGACCATTCCCGCAGTCACCAGGGTGAACTGTGGATCGGTTCCGTTGAACACGCGTGCGACTGCCATGAGCGCAGCATTGGGGCGAGCATCCGAATAGGCCGCGTGGATCGTGTTGCCCGGCTCGACAAACGAACGGATCGCATCGTCGAGCGCCATGACCTTCGACTTCCCTTCGTCTTTGCGAAGGCCGAAATCGATGGTTGTGCCGTTTACGGATGGAGTCGAGGACTCGGAAGTGGTCATGATGTCATCGTCAATCCGCCATACAAAACATCCGTCAAATCCAACACCACAAATACACCTCTCCCGCTATTTGTTCTCTGAGCAAAAGATCATCTGAATACTGGAACGGACCGCGCCCGAAACGCTTCGAAACCGGTACGTGCATCGGAGCCGGCCATATGCCGAACCGCTATGTCACGCTCCAGTGCAATCGCATCCCACAGAGGCCGGTCACGCCCGAGCGCGACCGCCGATTTGATCGCTGCGCTCGCATGTATGCTCTTGTCCGCAAGGAGCTCCGCCATCTGTTGGGCTCGTTCGACCACCTCGGCTTCCGGCGCGACCACATTGGCCAGCCCGTACGAGACCGCAGTGTCGGCCTCGATGCCTTCACCTGACATCAGCATCCACTTCGCGTGGCGCTCGGCGATCTGGCGCGGCAACCGCTGCGTCGAGCCACCGGCCGGAAACAGTCCGTAGTTGGCGTGCTGATCGCCCAACACCGTCCGGTCACCGACGACGACGAAATCGCAGACTTGGGTGAGCTCGAATCCACCGGCGAGGGCGAATCCGTGGACCGCGGCGATAGTCGGTCGGTCGGACTTCTCCACGACGGCGAGCGACGCGTGCCAGAAGTCCAGGAACTCGCTGAACGCTGCGGTGTCGCCGGCAATCTCGGATACTTCACCGAGATCTCCGCCCGCCGAGAATGCCTTGCCGGCGCCTCTCAGTACGATCACGCGGACCGCGGGTTCGTGATCGAGGAGCGAGATCGCGGTGCGGACACCGCGCAGGACACCTCGGTTGATCGCGTTCATCTTTCCGGCACGGTTGAGAATCACGTGGGCGACCGGACCGTCGAATTCCACCTGCACCTGACCATCCGACACATTCGAGACGGTGTCGGCAGCCGCAGACGGGCCTGACGGAGCGGTCGAGGTGTGCCGGCCTCCCGGTGGCGGTGTCATCGCGCCGCGTCCCCAAAGTACGAGCGTGCGATCAGCATCCGCAGGATCTGGTTGGTGCCCTCGTAGATCTGGCCGATCTTGGCGTCTCGCATCAGCATCTCCACCGGGAAGTCGCTGACATATCCCGCTCCGCCGTGGACCTGGACCGCGTTGGACGTCGCTTCCATTGCCGTGTCGGATGCCAGGGTCTTCGCGATTGCAGCCAGCCTCGATGCGTCCGGATGCCCGGCGACGAGGGCGTGCATCGCGTCGTACACCACCGAGCGTGACGCTTGCACACCGATCGACATGTCGGCGACGAGGAACTGCACGCCCTGGTACGAGGCGATCTCCTTGCCGAACTGTCGGCGCTGCGTCGCGTAGGCGGTCGCTGCGTCGAGGGCGCCCTGAGCGATTCCCAGGCACATGGCCGCAACACCGACGCGTCCCTCGTCGAAGCCCCGCATCAGGTAGGTGAATCCTCGGTCGACCTCGYCGATGACGTGGTCTGCCGGAACGCGGACGTCGTCGAAGATCATTTCTGCCGTCGCCGAGCCGTGGAGGCCCATCTTCCGCTCCCACCGGCCGACGTTCACGCCGGCGCGGTCCGCCTCCACGAAGATCAGAGACAGCCCCCGTGATCCTTCTCCGCCGGTGCGCGCCAGGACGGTGTAGAAATCGGCGAATCCACCGTTGGTGATGAATCGCTTGGTGCCGTTGATGATCCAGTCGTCACCGTCGCGCCGCGCGTTCGTGGTGATTCGCGCGAGGTCCGAACCGTGGTCGGGTTCGGTGGCGGCAATGGCGCCCATCCGCGTTCCCGAAGCCGCGTCCTCCAGCAGTGGACGGACCCAGTCGGGTTCGTCCGGTCCCGTCGCATTGAGCGCGATCACCTTGGTGGCGAGCCAGTGTGCCGTCAGGTACGTGCACGCGCTGGGATAGGTGCGGGCCAGCTGCTCCAACACCACTGCCTGGTGCCGGACGTCGCTGTCGCCGCCGCCGTATTCCTCCGGTACTACGAGTCCGAAGAATCCCGCTGAAGCGAGGATGGCTCGAATCTCCGGCGAGAAGGTGCCGGAACGCTCTGTCTCGTCGATGAGGGGTCGAATCTTCTCCGTTGCCACACGGTGTGTGACATCCACGAGGTCTCTCAGCTGCTCGTCAAGGTCAGAGTGCAGCATGGCTACCCACCCTCCTGAACACCGGTGCCAGAATCTGTGATTCGGCCGATCCGATCGGTTCGACGAACATTTCGACGACCTCGCCGTGCTCGGGATTGCCTTCGCCGGGCTCACACCCGATCTGCGCGAAGAAGCGGGGCCCCTCCTCCAGGTCGATGAATCCGGCCCAGAACGGTTCGTCGAATCCGCTCGGCGGCAACGAGATATGAACGGCCTCGTAGATTGTGCCCAATCCGCTGAGCTGGATCGGTTCGCATGTCACCTGGTGGTTACAGCACACCTCGCGTTGCGGAATGCGTACATCGCCACAGCTCGGGCAACGGCTCGCGGCCAGCCGCGGTGACTGCGTGTCCACTTGGAGGAGCAATGACCGCCCCAGCGACAGTTCTCCCAATTCTTTCATGCTTCTACCGTCCGTACTTGGTCAGAATGGTGATACAGGAAGTAGCGAAGTCGTCTTCGTGGAAGCCACCCGAGATGTGTGCGAGAGCAGTCTTCGCTCCGAGCACTTGGCGGGCACCTGCGCGGCCGAGCAGCTGATCGGCCAGCTCGACGATCTGGGCGACTCCCGTGGCGCCGAGGGGATGCCCTCGGTTCAGGAGCCCACCACCGGTGTTGACGGGAAGTCGGCCACCGAGCGCGGTCTCTCCACTTTCGACCAGTTTTCCACCGGAGCCCGGTTCGCAGAAGCCGAGATCTTCGTAGTGGATGATCTCACCGATGGTGAAGGAATCGTGGACTTCGGCGACATCGAGGTCGTCGGGTCCGATTCCGGCCTTCTCGTAGGCTCGCTGCGAGGTGACCCTGTCGAGACCGAAGGAGGTCATGTCTCGGTCTTGGGTTCGGTAGTAACCGGTACCCGCCGACGACACTTCGATCTTGATCTTCGGCTCGATCCCGAGTCGCTCCGCCCCCGCCTCGCTGACGATGATCGCGGCTGCAGCGCCATCGCCGGTCGGGCAGCAATCGAGTAGGTTCAGCGGCCACACGACCGGCCTCGACGACAGGACGTCATCCAAGGTGTATGGGTCTCGATACTGCGCGCGAGGGTTGTCGGCTGCAGCCGTCCGGTTCTTCACCGCAACCGCGGCGATCTGTTCGCGCGTGGTTCCGTACACCTCCATGTGACGGCGGGCGGCCATGGCGTAGTATGCGGGCGGTGTGTATCCGGCTTCGCTCTGAAAGGCCATACCGTCAGAGGTGAGAGGCCTGCCCGTTACATTGCGCTGCGACATCTTCTCCACGCCGATCGCGAGCGCGACATCGTGGGTACCGGACGAGACAGCCATAGTGGCGATGTTGAACGCCATCGCGCCTGATGCACAGAATGCCTTTTCGTTGTAGACGGGCACACCTTCGATACCGGCTTCCCAGCCGATGAGCTGACCGACGCCACTCTCTCTCGACTGGAGGGTGCCGCTCCGCGCGGAACCGCAGGCCAATACTTCGATGTCGCATGGACCGAGGCCGGCGTCGGCCAGCGCCTCGAGGACAGCCTCTCGACCCAACGAGCCCAGATCCGTCTCTGGAAACTTGCCGAACGGTGTCATACCGACACCTACCAGGAAGGTATCGCGCATGTCTTCTCCTTTGTATACCGTATACCGTTATTGGGAAATGGAACCCGTGAAAGATTCATTGGTCGACCAGGTACGCGAGGGTGAATCGATCGAACACCCCCGCTGAACGGCTTACGACATACATCCGCGAAGAACGGGCGCGCGAGGGAAGCTGTTCGTCCTAGTCCAAGTCGATGCCGAGGCTTTCGAGGTATTCGATGAGTCCACGCCCGGAGCTGATGACATGCTCCACCATGAGATCCCGAGCCGCGCGGTGCTTGCGCCGAGTCATCGCCTCGATGATCTCGGCATGCTCGGTAATCGACCGCTCGCTCCACTGCGGCAATTGAGCCAAGTAGTCTCGCGGCAGATCGACCGAAACTTTCCGAATCGCGACAAGAAGCTTGCGCGAGCCGGCCATCCGATTGATTCTGCGATGAAAAGTCCAGTTCAGATCGACCATCGCGTCCAAGTCGTCCGCGTGGGCCGCCTGAACCATCCGACTCTGCATTACTTGCAGCTCATCGAGTTCCGACTGCTCGGCACGCCGGGAAGCACGTTCTGTCGCCATGCCGGTCAAGACACCCTGGATGGTGAAGGCATCGAGGAGATCCTCGCGCGTCAGCGGTGCGACCACGATCCGCCGATTGCTGTCGACCGTCATCAGTCCTTCTTCGACCAAGATGCGCAACGCGTCGCGAACTGGCATTCGACTGGTACCGAAGCGATCGCACATTTCCTGCTGCGAGACGCGAGTGCCCGGACGCAGAACTCCGAGTATGATGTCGTGCCTCAGCGAATCCGCAATCTGATTGCCGAGCGGACTTCTTTGCAGTTCGGAAGTGTATGTGCTGGTTGCCGCCACGTTTTGTCCCTGCCAATCGCCACATCTTCGAACGCCGCTAGTGAGTACGCTCGTATCCTATCCAGGTCCACCACGCTCACTGTGGCCACTCTCGCCCACGACCCACCGGCGGGCGCCGCCACTTCCGGTCGACTGGGTTGCCGACTCGCGAAGTGGCTCGCCCACTCAGCGGACCGCCGCGAGCACCTCGTCCGTTGTCGAAATCTCCGCCACGTGCGGGAGCACCGATTCGAGAGCGTGATTGTTGACCGTTGCGTCGAGGTCACCCACCGCATCACCGACGACCACGACGTTGATGCTCCGGTCGTACGCTCCGCGAGCGGTCGACTCGACCGCGAAGCTCGTGGTGACGCCGGTGAGAACCAGCTGGCCGACCTTCAGCTCCGACAGCAGCTCCGAGAATCGGTCATCGTGGAAGGAACCCATTGCATACTTGGTGAACGTCTTGTCCGAATCCTGAACCTTTAGCTCGGGAAGAAGCTCGGTCCAGTTCTCCGGCAGCGAGCCGCCCGGATCGGTGACCTCTTTCCGAGCGGTACTGCCGCCGGCCACGTTCACCCAGATCACCGGCAGGCCCTTCTTGCGGAATGCCTCTGCGAGAGCGACCGATCGGTCGATGATCTCGCTCATGGCGTTCGGCACGGACGGAAGACCCGCGGTACCGACCTGCAGGTCGAGAACCACCAGCGCAGCGTTGTCGTCAATCGAGGTCAGTGACATTTCGAGATCCCTTCGGTTGGATGTTCTGATAGAGAGAGTTATCGGTCGAATCGGCTGAGGGTGTCCCACGCTCAGCCGTCGAAGTCGACCACCGTGCGATCGGCCACGCCCTTCTTGATCAGCTCGGCCAGGTCGACGTGTGTCGGGTGCTTCGCGTACGCCTCGTAGTCGGAGGCCGCACCGAGCTCGACGATGATTGCGTAATCCCAGCTACCGCTGGTCAATCCGATGTCGGCCCCATAGGCGACGCCGCGGACCTGTTCGATTTCCTGTGGCAGCGTGTCGATCTTGCTCCCGACATCGGCGATGTATGACTCATCGGCATCGGTGTTGAACTTGATGAGGACTACGTGTGTGAACATATGAAACTCCAGGTAGTAGTGACCCGACCGACGACCGCTGTGGTCCGTCGCAGTCCGTTTCGACCCGGCATTCAGGAGCCCTCTGTAATAGCAGAGTACACACTCACAGTATACCGTATCCATAATGCACGTCTATCGTGACCAGGCGAGCTACACGCCGACCCGACCGCTACGCAACTTCGGGAGCACGTCCCTACCCACCAGATCGATCATCTCGTCTTTGTCTCCGCTCGCACCGACACAAAGGATGTTGTGGACGCCCAACTCACGGAGTCCTTCGAGTCTCTCCACCCACTGCGCTGGAGAACCGACCACACCCATACGCTCGATCAGGTAATTCCGCAGTGCCTCGTCGTCGAGCAATCGCCGATTCGGGTTGCCGGCATCGGTGCGGAGGTGCGCGCTCATATCGTAGTTCTCGGCGAGTGTATGGATCTTCGAATGATGCACCGATGGAACATCTTCGAGACCCGCGTCCCGGCGGGTGAGGAATGCTCCCGCCGCCGCCATCGACGGCAGGCAGTCGTAGCGGGCCTCCTCCGTGGTCACGCCGATGCTCGTCCGCGCGTACCAGCACAGCGTGATATCGGAGGGGTCCCGCCCGGCCGCCAGCGCTCCGGCGGCCACGTGCTGTTTCGCGCTCTCGATCAACTCCGGGGTGAGGCCGGACTCGATGATGACGGCGTCCGCCAATTCCCCACCCACGCGCAGGGCACGCGGTCCGGAGGCACACACCACGATCGGCACGGGCTTGGCATCCCAGCTCAGTCGCATCTCGACACCCCGATAGGTCGTTTTCCCAACCGACCAGAGTTCGCGTAATGCCTCGATGTGCTCACGCAGGTCACGCACGCTGACCTTCTGACGTGCACGACCCGTCCCGATCCCGATGAAGACACGACCCGGGTGGATGGTTTCCACCGAGGAGAACGCGGTGGCGACCACCAACGGATCACGATGGGTCGGGGTGGTGATCGTCGTACCCACGTGGCAACGCTCTGCAGCCTGCGCGACATGGGTCAGGGACACGTACGTGTCCAACATGTGTTCCGGGTTGTCGCCGACGGTGACGAAGGAGAACCCGGCCTCATCCGCAGCCTTCGTTTGTCGCGCAACGTCCGTCAGGTTCAGTGAATTGAGCACCATCCCGATACCGACGGGCGTCACTTCGTCCGAGTCATTCATATCCTTCACTTTCGTTGCGTTCGCAGCCCTTCGGGACGGAGCCCGGAACTCGTCGACGAATCACGCTCAGCGCGACTTGGATTCCTCTTTGAGTCGGGTGGTGAGCTTCTTCCGCGCCGCCATGTGATCCCGCGGTGCATTCACCGATTCGGTTCCGAGCAAGGTCTCGTCGGCAAAACAATGAATCGAGAACTTGTCGGGGTCGACGGATTCCTGCACCGACCGGGTGTGTCCCTCCACCAGCCCGGCGATCTGCAGCTTGCGCCCGAACTGTTCCGTCCAGAACCAGGGAACCGCGCGGTACGGTTCGGAGTAATCCTCGATGATCTGGTGGGCGATATAGCGCGCCTGATCGGTGGCGTTCTGCACCGACTCGAGGCGTGTAAGGATCGGCGGGGTGCCATCCGACCCGAGAATCGGATACCGAGCGCAGTCACCGACGGCCGAGATATCGGGATCCGTCGTCTTCAGGAACTCGTCGACCAGGATCCCTCGGTCGGTCGCCAGACCGGACCTCGCGGCCAGCGAATCGTTGGCGTCTGCGCCGATCCCGACGACCACGAGGTCCGCGTCCACCTTGGTCCCGTCGGATGCCACGACCGACGTCACACGATCATCGCGACCTTCGACGGCTGTCACACCCGTCCCGAGACGCAGATCCACGCCGCCGGCCCGATGCACATTCTCGAAGTACCGCGACATCGGCTGCGAGACAGCACGTGCCATCAATCGGTTTCCGACCTCGAAGACCACGACCTGCTTTCCCGCCGATGCGGCCATAGCCGCGGACTCGAGCCCGATGAACCCACCACCGATCACGACCACGTTCCGGGCGTCGGCAATCCTGCCTCGCAACTCCGATGCGTCGCTTGCCGTTGCAAGGTTGAGCACACCTTCGAGGTCGCCGCCCGGCACCGGCAGTTTACGGGGAACGGACCCTGTTGCGATAACCAGATGATCGTAGGAGAGGGGGTCGTGCCCGTCGATCACGACCTGCTTCGCGGGTCGATCGATTGCCGTCACGTGATGGCCCGAGATCAGTTCGATCTGTTCGTCGGCGTAGTAGGTCGCGGGTCGGAACACTCCGTCATCGAGTTCTTGCTTACCCCAGAGGAACTCTTTGCTCAGCGGTGGGCGCTGATACGGAACCCGGTTCTCACTGTCGATCAGGGTCAGCTCGCCGGTCCAGCCTTTCGACCGGAGAAAGAAGGCGATGTGGAAGCCGGCGTGCCCTGCCCCGAGGACGACGACCCGCCGCGGCGTCACCACAGCTGCTCTTCCGGTACATGCACCACGAGCCCGTCCAGCTTGTCGCAGGCGTCGATCTGGCACGAGAGCCGACTGTTGGGTCGACGATCGGAGGCCGCCTCTTCGAGCATCACGTCCTCCTCCTCCGACGGCTCCGGCAGCTTGTCCAGGTATCCCTCGTCGACGTAGACGTGACACGTCGCGCACATGGCCTGCCCGCCGCATTCACCGAGGATGCCGGCGATGCCCTTGGCCTGCGCAGCGAGCATCAGCGACTTACCTGCGGGTACATCGCATATCTCGAGGGAGCCATCGGGCTGAACATAGGTAATTTTCGACATGGCGTGACACGCCTTCCTATTCGATGCCTGAGCGGAAAACCATTGCACCGGCGCACTGAACGACGTACCTGCAGGGGATCCCACTCGATGAATCTTCTGTATACAGTATACGGTTTTGTGGTCACATTTCAATACCCGCCTTCGCGGGCGGGGTGGGGTCATGCCCCGGGTTCGACTATCGGCAGGCGGAGCAGAAGCGCCTCACCGTCTTCGACGCCCGTGAGCGTGTGCGTGTCGCCGAAATCGGAGAACATGACGGATCGCGCCGTGAGGTTCTGGCCTTCGGAGGACAACTCTCCGCTCGCCACCCACACCAGGGTCGTACGTTCCGAACCCAGTTCGATCTCCTGACCGGGCTTCCACTTCACGGCCTGCACGTTCACGTCCTCGTCGGTGAAGTGTCCGAGATCCTTCACCGCAAGGCCGGATTCTGTTGCGCTCCAGTCGTAACCGGATGTTTTCATCACGATCGGCTGACCGTACTTCGGCGATGGAATAGTCAGCGGCGTTCCGGTGACGGTTTCCCACACGGCCATATTTCCGTCACGACGCACGGGGCGTCCCTTGGTGTCCGTTGTATGGTAGTAGCCGTCCTTGAACGTGCCCTTCTTCGCCAGCTCCTCGAACGCGCGGTTCGACTTCTCGCGAGTGACCCAGCCGCGACTCCACTGGATCAGGAGGATCTCCGCTTCCTCGATGGTCTCCGGGCCGTAGTACGCGCCGGCGGGGAAGTAGGTGACATCGCCTCCCTCCGCAACCTGCTCGAACCCGTAGTCCGTCAGCCCACTCAGCGTCACACGGAACTGAGCGAAGTCGTGCCGATGCCTCGGGGCGGTGAACGCCTCGTCGGACTTGTGGTAGTAGACCAGGTCTGTCGTGTATCCGATGCCTTCGGCGAGCTCGTTCTCGCGAAGGAATTTTCGTGAGATCTTTCCGGTTCGGGTATTCGCCGTAACCGGCTCCCACGGAATCGACTCAGTGTCCAGCACGAACATTGTTTCTCCAATCCGGTCCGATTCGATCTCGGACTGCTATGTAGTCAGGAAAAGGTTGCCCACGATTCGCGGGTCCGGGCGATACCGGCGTCGATGTATCCGACGTCGCTGCCCATGGTCACCAACGTTGCTCCCTGCGAAATCCAATGTTTCGCAGCAGCTTCCGTGCCGGTGAAAACACCGAATGGAACCTTGTGGCGGGCACACGAACGGGCTACCACCGATACCGCTTCGGCCACCTCCGGTGCACCCGGATCGAGGATGTGGCCCATCGACACCGCCAGGTCACCCACACCGACAAAGAGACCGGAGAGGCCGTCGACCGTCGCGATCTCGTCGATCACGTCCACACCTGCAACATCCTCGACCATCGCGAGGACGGCAATATTGTCGTTTGCTCTGGCCAAGTAGTCGGCGCGGGTCCCGTACAGGCGGCTCGCACGGCGCGGACCGAACCCGCGGTTTCCCCGGGGCGCATACAACGAGGATGCGACGACAGCCTCACAATCGGCCTTGGAACTCACGCCGGGGACAAGCACACCCTCGGCGCCCAGGTCCAGGGCGTGCTTGATGTACACGTCGGCCTTGTCCGCGACCCGCACTATCACCGTGGAATCACTCGGATGAAGTGCGGTGAGCACACCTTGCAGCTGCTCGGCGCTCATCGCCGAGTGTTCGGTATCGACGATCAACGCATCCATCTGCGATCGCGCCATCAGTTCCGCGACGAACGGATCCGGCACGGTCACAAAGCTCGCTGCCGAAACTTCGCCACTTCGGAGTCGAGCCAACAGAGTATTGTCACGCATCGCGAGCCTTCCTTACGCCTTGGCCGGATCGATTCGAACTTCGAGCAATGCGGGTCCGCTCGCGAAGTCGAGACTGCTCAGAGCCTCGTCCAATTCGACGAAGTTCGAAGCCGTATATCCCTGTGCGCCGATGGATTTTGCGATCTCTCCGAAGTCAGGCCAGGTGAGCGTTGTAAATCCCGGTTCCATATCCCGACCCGTCAACTGGACATACTCGGCACCGTACGCGAAGTCGTTCAACAGCAGGACGACGAGATTCCGCTTCTGCTGAACTGCCATCACGAGGTCCGACAACCCACCGAGAGCGAACCCACCGTCTCCGACCGCAACGAGGACGGGGCGGTCCGGTGCTGCATAAGTGGCGCCGAGCGCCACCGACATGCCGCAGCCGATTGCTCCGAAGCTCACCGCGTGCGCGTACGACTGCGGCTCCTCCACCTCCAACGCCGTGAACGCCTGCTTGATGAACCGTCCGTTGTCGGTCACCACCACCCTGTTCTTCGGCACTGCGGCATTGACCCGCGCAAGGATTGCTGCGGTATCGAAGTTTCCGGTGGTGGCCCGAGACGGCCGATCGTCGTCGGCACCCGCGGATACGAGCGCAATTGCGGTATCGACGAACTTCGAGGCCGGCACTTCCGCGTCATCCAGGAGTTGCGCCATGGCATCGGCAGCCGATTGCGCATCGCCGAGGACCGCAACGTCGACGGTCGTGGACTTGTCGAGCCTGGTCGCATCGGTGTCGACGTGCACGACGCGCTTTCCACGCACCAACGATCCTTCGGCGGTAGTCCACGGGTTGAGCCCACAGCCGAACGCGATGACGCAGTCGCTGTGCGTGATGACCTGCAGCGCAGCCTCGTGGCTCAGCGTCCCGAAAACCCCGAGGTTCTGCGGGAGTCCCCGGAACTGGTCCTTTCCGCGAAGGGTCGTCGCCAGTGGTGCACCCACCCTTTCGGCGAACCGTGCGATGGCCTCGGTCGCGCCGGACAATGCGACGCCACGTCCGGCGAGCACCAACGGACGGGCCGACGAAGCAATGAGCCCCACCGCATCCTCGATCGACTCCGTTGCCGGCAGAGAGGGCACGGCGTCGATCGACGCACGGACGGCACGGTACTCCACCTCTTGCCATTGGATTTCGATCGGCACGTTCAGCACGACCGGGATCCGCTCGACCCATGCGCGTCGGACCGCGGCCGCGACATCCGCCACGGCGGACTCCGCGGACCGGACCCGCTCGAATGCAACACCCGCTGCCAGTGCGACCATGCGCTGGTCGATGTCCTGGATGTGTTCGCGCTGCGAGAGGGGCGAATCGCCAGCAATCAGCAGCAGTGGTTGCCGAGCGCGCTCGGCCTCGACCAGAGCTGTGAGTGTGTTGGTCAAGCCCGGACCGTGCGTCACCGACGCCACGGCCAGTTTGCCGGAGACCTGGCCGTAGCCGACCGCGGAGAGTACCGCGCCACCCTCACTCGCTGCGCCGATGTACTCGGCATCGGCCATCTCGTGGAAGCTGTTCATGATGAACAGGTTGGCGTCACCGAGTACACCGAACACCTTGCGAATGTCGTTGTCGTAGAGCGCCCTTGCGAGCGCCTCGCACACTTGCATGAAACTCGTCCCTCTCAGTTGGTCGCTTGCTGCCTTACACGCGGCGCACCCGCCCGGACGCGGAGGTCGAGTTCCTGTTCGACCCTCCGGTCCGGGCCGCATCCGGCAAAAGCAGTGCCGTCCGCGTGCGGGCTGCCTGCTGCTACTTCGTGAACACCAGCTCGGCGTCGTACCAGCTGTTCCGCAGTACATGCACCACCGGAGTCGGCTCGGACATCGACTCGATCGCGCTGAAGCGGTCGAGCAGCTCGGTCAGGAAAATTCGCATGGTGGCACGCACGAGCTGCGCCGCAATGCACGAACGCGGGCCGTAGCCGAACGCCACATGCTGCAGCGCGTTCGTCCGTCCCACGTCGAACGTGTACGGGTCGTCGAACGCCGAACCGTCGACGTTACCCGCCGCGAACAGGAGGAAGATCCGCTGTCCCTTCTTGATCTTCTGCCCGCCGAGTTCGGTGTCCTCCAGTGCGGTACGGAGGAACGACCGAGCGGGTGACACCCAGCGGAGGGACTCCTCGATTGCCGAACCGATAAGCGACCGGTCTTCGCGGAGACGCGTGTACTGCTCCGGGAACTGGGCGAAGGCGAGGAGCATGCCGGTCATGAGTGCCCGGGTGGTGTCACTGCCCGCCGCGAGAACCGTGGTGCAGTAGGCGATGATGTTCGAATCGGACACCGGCTTGCCGTCCAGTGTCGCATCGACCATGTCCGTGACGAGCCCGGGGCTGGGATCGCGACGACTACGCTCGATCTCCTCGGCGAAGGTCCCGTTCATCGTGGCGAAGGTGGCCTTTGCCTCGGCGATCTGCTCCGGAGTCTCGACGGAGTTCATGGCTTCCAGGGCGTCGCTCCATCGCTTGACTTCCTCGACGGTCCTGCCGTGGATGCCCAGTAGCCGCGTGGCGATCATGATCGGAAGCAGATCCGCGAACTCGGCGACGAAATCGATCGGCTTTCCCGGCTCGATCTTGTCGAACAGCTCTCGGACGAAGCCTTCGATCGTCGGCCGCATCGCGTTGATGTTGCGGATCGCAAATGCCGGGCTGATGAGACCGCGGAGCGTCTTGTGACGTTCCGGCGGGTCCGCGAAGGCGAAGTGTTCCGCATCTGCGGGGAACAATCCGTCGAACACCGATTCGGTGGTGGCGGCGGTCTTCATCATGCGAAGGTCGTTGAGGAACATGCCGTGTCCCGACGAGAACACATCGTTCCGCTTCGCTCCCTCGCGAAGGTCGTCCAACCGCGTGATGATGAAGACATCGAGCGGTTCGTAGTAGTGGATCGGATCGTTCTCCTGCAGCTCCTTGTACACCGGCCACGGATCGTTCACATAGAAGTTGGGGTCTTCGAAAGGGATGGGTGTCTCCACGCTGAGTGTCATGACTGTCCTATGAAGTGAGGAATAGTTGATGTCGAATCGAGGTCGGGGCACAAGCCGACTGTCAGATGGCTGGTCCGGCGAGTTGCCCGCCCTCGACGAAGATCGCGGAACCGGTGACGAAGCTGCTGTCCTCGGACGCGAGGAATGCGGCAGCGCCGGCGATTTCTTCAGGCCTGGCGACGCGGGGAATCGGAAGATGCGAGTAGAAGGCGTCCTCGTCGAAACCGTCGGACATCAAGTTCTGATGCATCGGTGTGTCGGTGCCGCCGGGATGAAGCGAATTCACTCGCACCCCCATCGGACCGAGTTCGATCGCCGCCGTTTTCGCAAGTGACTTGTTGGCGGCCTTGCTCGCACCGTACGGCGCGAGACCCGATGTGCCGATCTCGGAGGCAGTCGATGACACGATGATCACCGAGCCGCCGCCCGCATCTTTCATGCCCGGCGCTGTCGCTTGAATTCCGAAGACGGCGCCGAGAACGTTGATGTCGAAGCTCGTCCGGTATTCACTCCCGTCGGTATCGAGCAGCGAGCTCATCGCCATCGTACCTGCGCTGCATACCAAGACAGTCGGGTCGCCGAAGTGCTCACGAGTTTTCTGCACGACACGGACCCAACCCTCGCGGTCCGTGACATCGAGACGCTCCGCGATGATCGACTCACCGCGCGGAACGGTGTCGCCGTCGATGTTCAGATCGGCGATGACGACTTGTGCGCCTTCTCGAACGAACCTCTCGACGATCGCACGCCCGATACCGCTCGCACCACCCGTGACGATGGCGACCCTACCGACCAAACGTGTGCTGGCACTTTCTGAATCAACCACCACAGCCCCTTCCGTTTTGACATTCGCTCGGCCCGACCGCCGCTTCGAATCATCGGGATTCCGTATACCGTATACGGATATGGCATTAATCACAACGAGTTTCGCGCGCCTCGTCGACCTACCGGTTACGATCTGGTCACGCGTCGTCCGGATCCAGCAGATCCGGCCCGATCGACTCGATTGTGGGTCGGCCGGACAAGGCCATCGCCATCTCGAATTCGGTTCGTAGAAGGTCGATCACGCCGGCAACTCCGTTCGCCCCGCCTGCCGCGAGACCCCACCAGTAAGGCCGTGCGATCAAGACCGCCTTCGCCCCGAGAGCCACTGCCTTGAGGATATCCGTGCCTCGTCGCACGCCACCGTCGAGCAACACCTCGGTGCGGTCACCGACCGCGTCGACAATCCTCGGCAGCACGTCGATCGTCGCCGGGGTCCCGTCCAACTGACGGCCACCGTGATTCGAGACCACGATTGCATCGGCTCCCTTGGCCACAGCCTGCCGAGCATCTGCCACTGTCATGATGCCCTTGACCACCATCGGTCCAGGCCACAGACCCCTGAGCCACGTCAGTTCGTCCCACCGAGCCCCCGGATTGGTCAGTTCCTCGTTCACCCAGTTCATGAGCGCCATTCCGTGCGAATCGGGAACCAGATCCGCAAAGTTCGCGAACGTGATCTCCGGTCCACGCACGAGATGAGTCACCCACCGGGGATGAGTAGCCCCCTGGAAGATATTGCTCACACTCAGTCTCGGCGGGATGCTCATGCCGTTTCGGATATCACGTTCACGACGAGCCAGTAGAGGAACATCCACCGACACGACAAGAGTCGAGTAGTCGCACGCGATCGCACGTTTCACCACGTGCTCGATCGCCGAACGGTCTCGCCACGGATAGATCTGCAGCCACAGATCCCCGCCACCACTCGCCTCGCGGATCGCTTCCACCGTGAACGCCGTGGACGCGCTCACCACGAAGGGAACCCCGGTCCTGGACGCGCCACGTGCCACTTCCAGATCGGCGTGACGATGGGCCATCCGCTGGAGCCCGGTAGGACCCAACATCAACGGAAAGGGGATGGTGCGTCCCAAGACCGACGTCTCCATCGATATTCGGCTCACATCGACTTGCTGCCGCGGATGCAGAAGGTACTTGTCGAACGCACGTAGGTTGAGAGCCATCGTCTTCTCGTCACCTGCCGCCCCGTCTGCGTAGTCGAAAACGAACTTGGGCAGCCGACGCTGGGCCGTCCGCCGATACTCAGCGACCGAGACGAGCTTCGCAAGGTTTGTCACTGCAGTCTCCTCCCTTCTGTCCACGGGCCGATCGGCACGGGCTCGAGTGGTCGGCGACCGCTACGGCCGGCCGCCGGAATGATGCTGGGTCAGGCCTGATCAGCCGGGGTCTCGGTTACCAGCCCGGCCTTGTTCATGAACAGATTCAGGCCGCCGTCGGCCTCGATCGATTGGCCCGTAACGAAGGAGGCCTCATCGGAGCACAGGAACARGTGCAGGTAGGCGACCTCACGAGGCTCCGCCATCGTCCGCATCGCAGTGTTCACCGCACCCTGGCGGCGCTTGCGCGCAGCCTCGAGCTCCTCAGCCGACCAGTGGTAGCTCTCGTCGATGTTCGTCTGCATTCGTCCAGGGCAAACACAGTTGACCCGGATTCCGTCTGCGGCCAACTCGGAGGCGAAGAACTTCGTCAGGCCCACTGCACCGAACTTCGACGCCGTGTAACCTCCGAGCGTCGAGCCACCCAGAATGGTCTGGCCGGCAACCGATGCACTCGAAGTCATCGACCCGCCACCTGCACGTCGCAGAGCCGGAGCCGCGAACTTGAAGGTTCGCCACACTCCACTCATGTTCACCTGGATCACCTCGTCCATCTGCTCCTCGGTGAGATCCTCGAGTCGCTTTCGTGAAGCGGCCCCGCCTATACCTGCGTTCGCAACCACGGTGTCGAGCTTCCCGAAGGTCTCTTCCGCCAGCCGTACTGCGGACTCGAGGTCCGCACTCTTGGCCACGTCCGTGTGGTGGAATACCGCCTTGCGGCCGCGCTGTTCGACACCCCGCACGACGTCCGCCCCACGATCGGCATTGATATCGGCGACGACGATGTCAGCACCCTCTTCGGCAAACAGCAGACACGTCTCAGCGCCGAGGCCTGAGGCTCCACCGGTAACCAATGCCACCCTGTCCTGCATGCGACCCATTGTTTCGACTTCCTTTCGTAGTTCCGTGTCGAGTTCTCGACCGGAGCATGGTCCTTTACTTCGCAGCTTCGAAGGTCAGGTGGATTGGCGTATACGGCCGGAACATCGACCCCCGCAGCTCGGGCACGCCCATAGCAGTGTCCAGACGCATCCCCGTCAGCCGCGAGGTCAATGCAGCGATCGACTCCTGGAGAATGACGCGCGCGAGTCCCGAACCCACACAAGCACCGATTCCGACACTGAACGTCAAGTGCTGCCGTGGATTCGGCCGGGTCAAGTCCAGTTCGTGAGCGTTCGTATACCTGCTCTCGTCGCGGTTACCCGAGGCGATGACGGCCGCGATAACCTGCCCCTTCTCGAGGTTGGCACCCTCGAAAACGGTATCGGCGGCGATCTTCCGACTGCGGAAGTGATTGGTGGGTACCAAACGCAGCGCCTCTTCGACGAACCGGGCGGTCAGCTCGCTGTCACCGTCGACCAGCTGCTCCACCATCCCCTCGGTCTGGAGCATCAGGCACACGGCATTCCCGATCTGAACGCTCGTGGTGCCGCTGCCACCGGTGAAGAACGTCCGCGCCAAGCCGTACCGCTCGTCCTCGGACCACCCCTCGAGCGCATCGTCGTGGAAGATCCGACTCATCACGGTGTCGTCCGGGGTCTCCTTCCGCCGCTCCATGTACGGGCGGATGAGCTCGTCGATCCGGTAGGTTCCGGCCAAGGCGGCCTCGGCGAACTGCTTCGACTCCGCCGGCTTGAGGTAGATCGACTCCTTGTACCTTTCGGTCAGATCGAAGTTGTGCCGCAGTTCGGCCATCCACTCGGCGTCCTGCCAGGGCAAGCCGAGTACCGCAGCGATGACCCGGTCCGCAACCGGCTCGGTGAACTCGCTGATGAGGTTCACCGTCCCGTTGCCGGCGAACTCGTCGATCGTCGCCGACACCACACCGCTGACGATGTCCCGGCGGTACCGGGCCAGCTCCTTGGCGTTGAAGAGCTGAAGCCACCACTTGTGATGCTTGACTCGCTCCTCGCCCAGCAGGAAGGACGGAGTAGCCACGGTACGAACATATTTCGGGTCGGTGACGATCTCCTCGGGAAGGAACCGAGGGAACGTTTCCTCGTCCGTGAGCACGTTACTTGCAGCGCTGTACCCCGCGGCGATCCAGAACCCGGTCCGGTCCTCGAACTCCACCGACTCGCGGGCTCGCGCCTGTTCGTAGTACTGGAATGGGCACTTTCCGTCTACATCGACAAATTCCACCGACTTGCGTGCAGTCATCTCTACGACCTCCTCAACGATATCCACTCGAATTTCCCTGTACGCGCGTCACGCGACCGACGATGTCTCCGACGCATCGAACTCCGTCCGGAGCTCGCGGAGTCGCCGATCGGCATCCTGCGCAGAGAGGTCCTTTACCGAGTCGAACCCTCGAATCTGCTCCGGCAACGAGGCGATCTCGACCGCGATACCGTAATTTTCTTCGGTGATGTCACCGATCAGCTTGTCGATCAGCTGCTCGTACTCGCCGACCCGGGCTCGTTCTGCACGGCGGTGCGCGGTCGCCCCGAACAGATCGAGCTTCGTTCCCCGCACATGCCTCATCGCTGCCAGTCCACGGAACACGGGGGCTGCGGCCCAGAAAGGAATCTCCCACTTGCGGAATCGACCGCTGTAGCTGTCCCGGGTGTTGAACAGCTGAGGCGCCAGATTCGCCTTGATCCGGAAGTCGCCCTCGAACTCTTCCTCGAGCCCGCGCCGGAACTCGGGATCGGTGTACAGCCGGCCGACCTCATATTCGTCCTTGTACGCCATCAACTTGTAGAAGTAGACCGCGACGGCCCGCGTCAACTGCAGGTCATCACCGATGTCCGACGACCTCACCCGGTTGACGAGCGACAGGTAGCGTTCTGCGTACTCCCGGTTCTGATAGTTGGTCAGACGCGCGACGCGATCCACGATCACGTCCTCGAGATCCACGTCGACCGGGGCGTCGCCCGATCCCACGGTGCCGGCCCTGTCCAGTTCATCGAGGAGCCGTTCGACTGCGGGGTTGCCCGCGGCGAGAAGCCGGCCGATGTGCAGAGCCTGGAGGTTCTTTCGCACACTGATCCCGTTGAACTCGATAGCCTCTTCCAACGAGCTCACTCGCACGGGGAGTTTGCCCTGCTGCGCCACGTAGCCGAGCAGGATGATGTTGGAATAGATCTCATCGCCGAGAAGCGCGACCGCCAACCCGTTCGCATCCACGAACTCCACGTTTCCGGCTGTCGCCTCCCGCAGGGCAGAAACCATGTACCCGCTGTCGAGGTTCAGGTTCGGATTCTCCGCGAAAGCGACTGTCGGCTTGACCTCTTCGTTGACGATCGCTTTCGTGCGGTCGGAATCGTACAAACCGAGCAGGTCCTTCGACGAAGCGAGGACGATATCGCCACCGATCACCAGGTCCGCCGAAGCGGGTCCGATCCGCGGTGACAGCTCCGCATCCGACATCGACGTGATCCGAACGTGGCTCTGGACACCACCGTTCTTCTGCGCCATGCCGGTCTCGTTGAGGACCGACACGAACTTGCCCTCCGTGTGCGCGGCGCGACCCAGGAGCGCCCCGATCGTCAGCACACCACCGCCACCGATACCACCGATGACCACGTTGTACGCTTCCCGATTCGACGGGAACCCGGTGGGTTCCGGTGCCGCCGGGAGCGCATCCAAGGACGCGCCGTCGATGGTGCGCTTGCGCGGCGTGGCGCCGTAGACGGTAACGAAGCTCGGGCAGTAGCCGTCGACGCAGCTGAAGTCCTTGTTGCAGGTGGACTGGTCGATCTTCCGCTTCCGCCCGAGAGGCGTTTCAAGAGGTTCGACCGAGATGCAGTTCGAAAGGTGGTTGCAGTCCCCACACCCCTCGCACACTTCGGGATTGATGTAGGTGCGCTTATCCGGATCGTCCGCTGCGCCCCGCTTGCGATGTCGCCGAAGCTCCGCCGCACACTCCTGGTCGTAGATCAGGACGGTGACTCCCGAAACCGTCGACAGTTCCTGTTCGGTTTGCATGAACTTCTTCCGGTGGCGAATCTCGACACCGCGAGGGAACCGTCCGCGCCTCCGTACCCGCCTCGGGCTCTCGGTCACCACGACGACCTTCTTGGCGCCCTCGGCCAGAACCTGCTCTGCCACCTCGATCGCGCTCAACTGACCCGGAATCGCTTGGCCTCCGGTCATGGAGATGAACCCGTTCAGAAGAACCTTGAAGGTGATGTTCACGTCGGCAGCGATCGCCGCCCGGATCGCGAGCGATGCGGAATGCGAGTAGGTACCGTCGCCCACGTTCTGAAAGGCATGCGATTCGGAGCTGAACCGTGACATGCCGATCCACATGGCCCCCTCGCCTCCCATCTGCGGGAGCATGTCGGTCTCGCGACCCTCCATCTCGGCGAACGTCGCCATCGCGTGGCAACCGGTTCCGCCGAAGTTGAAGCTGCCCTCAGGGACGCGGGTAGAGGTGCTGTGGGGACATCCCGAACAGAAGCCGGCAGCACGGACCAACCCGCCCTGCACCGGAGTCAGGCTCAACAACTGCCCCACGCCGCTAGCGATGGTCTTCCCCGTTTCCAATCCGAAACGCCTCAGCCGCTTTCCGAGCACCTCGGTGACGATTCCGGAGTTCAATCCGCTGATCTCGGGCACGAGCCGAGCACCCTGCTCGTCCGTCTTGCCGACGATGAGCGGGCGCGCATCGCGGTCCAGACGATTGGCCAGTCGGTTCAGCTGATCCTCGATGACCGGGTACTTCGGCTCCACGACGATCACCTCGTCGAGACCGGACATGAAGTCCAGCGCACCCTTCTCCGCGATCGGCCACACCAACCCGAGCTTGTACACCGTCACGCCGAGCTCGAGGGCGCGTTGCTCCGTGACACCGAGCTCATCGAGCGCATCCAGGACATCGAGATACGGCTTTCCCGCGACCACGATGCCGACCCGACGGTGTGGTCCACCCTCAACCGTCACTCGATCGAGTTCGTTCACCTCGGCGAACTTCTGCACCGCGGGCATACGCCACCGCTTGATATCGTATTCGATATCGATTGCGGTCCTTCCCAATTGCGCTCCCGGTGCACCGTCACCCCCGGGGGGGGTGATGGTCGGCAGCGCACCGAGGTCGACCGAACCGGCGGAATCGGCCAGATCGTTGAGGCAGATCATCCCGACCCACATCTTCGAGTACCGGGACAGCGCCCAACCGAACAACCCGTAGGTGAGCATCTCCTGCAAGGTCGCCGGGCTGAGGACAGGCATCCCCATGTGCACGAACAGGGTTTCGCTCTGCTGAGCCGTCACCGTGCTTCGTGCCTCGTGATCGTCGCCGGCGAGCGCCAACGCACCACCATACTGGGAGGTTCCGAAGTAGCTTGCCGTGCGGAGCGCATCGGCCGACCGCTCTACACCCGGCCCCTTCCCGTACCACATGCCGAAGACACCATCGAGATCGGAGTGGTTTCCTCCGAGATTGAGGTTCTGAGTGCCCCAGACCGCCGTGGCCGCCAACTCTTCGTTGATACCGGGTTCGAACTCGACGCCGACCTCCGACAGCCGTGACTTCTCACGTCGGAGCAAGGAGTCGAGACCGCTCAGAGGCGAACCCGGGTATCCCGACACGTAGCCTCGGGTATGCAGCCCGGCACGATCATCGAGCCGCTTCTGAATCGCCGGCAGGCGCAGGAGCAGATCCGACCCGGTGAGGTACTCTCGCCCCTCGGTCGCGTCGAGCACATCGAGCGTTTCAGAGTGCTTACGTCCGTTCGGTGATGCCATATCAGCTGACCACTCTCATGCTAGACGAATCCCACTGCAGTGCAGGTGGAGTCGTCACGGTATTACAGACAGGGAAACGGTTATCCGGCAATGTCTCGCACCAAATCGCCGAGCTCGGTGAAGGGATGTTCGTCCGGCGGAAGCGGAGGGTTGATCCGGAACATGCGGTTGTGGCAGATCGCGACAGACAGGCCCGTGTCCGGATCGGCCCACGCAATCGATCCGCCGGAACCGTTACTCGCGAGAATATTGGGGTTCGTCCCGATGATCGGCTCCGCAGGCGGGGTGTTCCCGCCGAGCCAGAACCCGCCCACCCCGACGAGCGGCGTTTGGCCGAGAACCTCGTCGTACTCCTCCGACCGCGGCCGCGGCTCGACGAAGGACATCACACGCTCCTCGCTGAGCAAGCGCGTCCCGTTCAGCTCCCCCCCGTTTGCCAGCAATCCGAAGAACTTGGCCACGGAGTCGGCGTTGGCAATGCCGCCGGCCCCCGGCACCACCGCATCGTAGAAGACCGGATTGTTCCAAATCGGGCCTGGTGTAATGGATTCCGGCATCGCAAGCGAACGGTACTCCGACGGTTGCGGCCGCAGCCCGCCCGCCGTGTACAGCTGCGCGACACGCTGGTGATTGTTTCCCTGCATCCCGAGGTAGTAGTCCTCGATGCCGAGCGGTTCGAAGATCTCCTGCTCAATGAAGTCGGCGAACGTGCGGTCGACGGAGTCCGTCCTGCGCACCACCTCGCCGAGCAGCCA
Organism: Rhodococcus sp. P4_B6; assembly: GCF_056402215.1. Taxonomy (NCBI): domain Bacteria; kingdom Bacillati; phylum Actinomycetota; class Actinomycetes; order Mycobacteriales; family Nocardiaceae; genus Rhodococcus; species Rhodococcus sp. P4_B6. The sequence goes on from NZ_JBFUHV010000003.1 coordinate 68,745, forward strand.
ACCGTAGCTGATGGACGCGTATGCACTCTGTCCACGCGGGAACAACGGTTCCAGCGCAGCGAGCCCGGCGACGCACCAATCCCAGTCGGCCAACCTCTCGGGGGTTGTCCCCGGCGGCATCTGCGGAACCCCCGCCTGGTGCACGAGCACTTCCTGGACGGTGATCTCGCCCTTACTGTTCGACCCGAATTCCGGCCAGTAGGTGGCAACAGGCTCGTCGTAGTCGAGCAACCCGCGCTCGGCTTGGATATGGACGGCCATCGCCGCCAATCCCTTTGTCACGGAGAAGATCGGGAACAGGCTCGTCCCGGTGACCGGGGTCCCCGCGTCGTCCATGGTGCCGATGGCACCGGACAGGATCGGCTCGCCTTTCAGGTAAGCGGCGATCTGGACGCCGCGCTCTCCCCGTTCGACTGCCTTTTCGAGGGCGAACTGCAGTTTGCGTTCTACGCTCACAATGGGCTCCTCAATACGTGTATCGCACGCAAGCTACTCAGTGGGATCTCGATGACGACGCAGAAAGCGTCGGATCCTCTGCTGAAATGATCTGATACATCTTCTGTATCCAGTCATACTGGATACAGGAAACAGTCGCCTTGTCCAGGACGAGCTCACGTTCCGACCTGCGAAAATTCGGGGGTTCCGCGAGTTCCTGGCGGCGGTCGGGGACTGAATCTACGGCGGGCTACGCGATCAGGATGTCATCGTCAATCCGCCACTGACACTGAGCGTCTGCCCCGTCACATAACTCGCCGCATCCGACCCCAAGAACACCACCGGAGCCGCCTGCTCCTCCGCAGTCCCCATCCGCTTCAACGGCACCGCTCGCACCATCTTATCGATCACATGCTGATCCGACTGCGCCCGCAACAACGGCGTATCCGTCGGCCCCGGCGAAATCGCATTCACCCGCACCCCATCACGCGCCACCTCCCGCGCCAACGACTTCACAAACCCGATCACCCCCGCCTTCGCCGCCGCATACACCGTCTCCCCCAACGTCCCCACCTTCCCCGCATCCGAACTCGTCAACACGATCGACCCCGACTTCTGCGCACTGAACACCCGCAACGCCGACCGACACAAATAAATCGACCCCATCAAATTGATACGCACAATCTTCTGCCAATACTCATCATCCTCATCAGCAAAAAACGTCGTATCCGACCACCCCACCGTGCTCGCCACAATATCCACCCCACCATGCTCCCGAAGCACCGACTCGATCAACGCATCCGTCTGACCGAAATCCGTCACATCACACACATGCTCCGACACCACACCACCACGCGCACGAATCAACTCCGCCGTCTCCGCAGCACCGGCCTTGTTCACATCCGCCACCGCCACCGCCGCACCCTGCGCGGAAAACAATTCCGCCACCGCACGCCCGATACCACTACCACCACCGACAACCACCGCAACCTTGCCATCACACCGCATCACAAACCACCCTCCACAAAACTCACACCGACAAAACCAACCGACAGAACCACTTACGGAATTGCATTACTTACGGAACTGCGCGAAATCCGGACTCCGCTTCTCCAAAAACGCACGCGTCCCCTCATGGAACTCATCCGTCCCATGAATAAAATTGATCATTTGCTGACCATGCTGCACCGCCGGCCACAACTGATCACTCTCGAAATTCAACGAAATCTTCGCCACCCGCAACGCCTGCGGACTCAACGACAACAACCGCGCACACCACGCATCCACCGCAGCGTCCAACTCCGCCGCCGGCACACACTTGTTGATCAACCCCAGCGACACCGCCTCCGGCGCCGGAATCTGCTCACACAACATCACGATCTCCCGCGCCCGCCGCTCACCCACGATCCGCGGCAACAACTGCGTCCCCCACCACACCGGCACACTCCCCATCTTCGGACCCGACTGACCGAACCTCGAATCCTCCGACGCCACCGTCAAATCACACAACATCTGCAACTCGTTACCCCCACCGACCGCAAACCCCCGCACCCGAGCAATAATCGGCTTCCCACACCCCCGCATAATCAACGACAAATTACTCGTCCGCCGATTCATCCGCGCCGCCCCCACCGGATCCGACGCATCCTCCCACGCAATATCCCCACCCGAACAAAACGCCTTCTCCCCCGCCCCCGTCAACACGATCACACCCACCGAACGATCCGCCTCCGCAGCACCGAACGCCGCAATCAGATCATCCAACGTCTCCTCACGAAACGCGTTGTACTTCTCCGGACGATTAATCGTGATCCGAGCAACCCCACCCACAACCTCATACAAAACATCCGTCAAATCCAACACCGCAAATACACCTCTCCCTAGAGAATGGGAACCGAATGAGCTCGAATTACTTCTCGTGCCGAGCCGGTCGACTCGACGTCACGACGAATCAACCTGCCGGGGACTGATCTGGTCGACAGGCCGGAGGCACTGCCGACTGGCCGGAGACGCGAGCGGCGGATCGCCGCGCACTGCCGGTCCACGTCGGTCTCCACGAGCAACTACACCCGCGGAGACGCTGCGCTATCACAACCGATGACGCTTGCCCTAACGTGTCATCTTGAGCTACTTTGGCACAAAGTGACAGAAGTCGCAATACTCGGTTGCCGATGAATTTGGGCACCACGAACCGGCACAGCGGCGGTGCGTGCGGTGCTGGAAGGATGGTCTCGTGGCTCTTCACACCGTGCTTCACCGGCTGAGGTCGGTACCGCGTCGGCGCGCGGCGTCGGCGCGCTCGGCCGCGCAGCCGTTCGACCTGCAAGCAGGCTCGAACTCTGAGGCAGAACCACAGTTCACGCTTGTGTTTGCCGAGTTTCGTGAGGAGAAGCCCGCCTGGGGGGCGGGGCGGTCCGGCGCTCACCGGACCGCAGGGACGACTCTCCTCGAGAACAGCCGAGCGGCCCGCCGAGCCGGTCGACTTACCCGACAAGAAAGGCGATGAGGCGTGACTACATCGAAACCCGAGACGAAACAGCCGACCCTCCGCGAGCAGCAGCGCGTGGCACTCCGCAGCCAGCTCGCACAGTCGGCGATGTCGCTCTTGGACGAGCGGGGTTGGAGTGAGGTCACCGCCAGCGACATCGCCCAGAACGCAGGCATCTCGGTCCGCACGTTCTACCGGCACTTCGCCAACAAGTCGGATGCGTTCTGGCCGATCCTTCATGAACATATGAAGATCCAGCACCAGGCGTTCATCGACTCGGATGAGCCCGACATCGTCGAACGGGCCGCCGATGCTCTGGTGGCGTCGTACGAAAAATCACACGGTGGGCTCGAGGGCGCGCATCGCACATATCGCCTGCTGTTCGGCGTCGAGGAACTCAGCTCGGTCTGGCTGCGCTCCGCCCTCGAGGCCGAGACCGAATACACCAAAGCCATCGAAACTGCGTTTCCCGAATACTCGGATCCTCACGACGCCCGCTTGGTGGCGGCAATCATCGTCACCTGTGTCCGGGTGTCACTGTACGACTGGGTGAATGACAAGCCGGAAACCCTGCGCGCACACGCGATGCACGCGTTCGAGCGAGCAAACCTTCACCGGAAGAATTGACTCGGGACAGTTCGCCGGACCATCGTGTCCAACCTCGCCGGACATACCCACGAGTCGTTGTCCGCGTGCGACTGCTCCCTACCGGTAGAACGCGGGCCGGCACATGTCCCCCGCGTTCTACCGATCGAGAACGATCCCTATCTCCCCTGCCCCGAGCACGGGAGCGGTTCGCTCTCCCGCCGCGCCCACCCTCCGAAGCGGCAGGTTCCAGTCGGGGACACCAAGCTCCGAAATCGGAGGCTTGTGATCGCCAACACACTGGGATACGGTATACGCAGCAAGGGCAGTATCCGATCCGCCCCTGCGTCACCAGCCGTAGTTTCAATCCGGAACTGAAGGCACAGCGTACATTTGCGCATTTCCGCAGCGTCGGCTTCTCAACCAATCCACTCGGGCTTTCGGCCCTCGAGGGGAGTACGCCTCGGTTCATGCGCATCAACCGTGAAGAATCATCTGGAGGAAGAAATGACGAACACCGGACCGAACTCGCAGCGGCTGCTCACATTCTGGGACAAGTGGGACACCGATTTCGATACATTCGTGGACTCCTTCCGCGACGTCTTCACCGACAAGACGATCTGGTGGAACACCGAGTCTCTGCCCCAGGTTCAGGGTCTTGACGAAGCCCTCGAAAAGATCATTCAGCCTTCGAAGGACTCGGCACTGGGCATGGAGTGCATTCGCGTGGAGGTTCGGCACATCGCCGAGGTCGGGAACATCGTGCTGCACGAGCGCATCGACCACCTCCTTCGCGCCGACGGCAGCATCATCATCTCCACTCCGATCGCAGGCATCACGGAGTTCGACGACAACGGAAAGATCACCCACTGGCGCGAATACAACGATCCGACGCGTCTGCTAGCGCTGATGGCGGGCCCCTCCGAATCCTGAGCGCAGCGCAAGGGACACCGGGAGTTGCGCGTGCCCCCTTGCGAATCAATCAGCGATCCCCGAACCGAAACGGTGAGATTATGACCTCAATTGTGGACGACGCATTGCAGGAGCCGAACCTGACGGATCCCGCGGTGTACGTCGAAGGCTTTCCGCATGAAACGTTGGACAAGATCCGGGCTCGTCAAGGTCTGGTGTGGCAGCCGGCAGAACACGGCACGTACAACGGCGGGCTCTGGCTCGTCACCCGATACAACGACGTGATGGACATCGAGTCTCGTCCAGCCGATTTCAGCTCGGTCCCGGGCGCCTTCTACCCGTTGGGGAACATGGATGGCACCAGTCCGATGCAGAAGCACATTCTCTTCATGGACCCTCCGGAGCACAGCAGGCTCCGGAGGATGGCCTCGCGGTCCTTCGGCCCTCGGATCGTCCGACGATTCGACGGTTGGGTCCGTGAGGTCACCGAAGAGGCACTCGACAACGCCTTTCCCCTCGGGGAGTTCGATTTCGTAGAGGACGTTGCCAAGCTGATTCCGTGCCGCGTGATGAGTGCCATCATGGGTGTCCCGAGCGAGATGCGAGAGCAGATCGTTCAATGGTCGCTCGACGTCTTCGTCGCGCAAGCGAAGGCGGAGCAGGACGGAGGCGCCGCCTTCGCAGCAGTCTTCGCGGAGATCGGCGCATACATGGCCGAGCTGGGAGTGGAAAAGCTGCGCGATCCTCAGGACGACCTTCTGTCGGTTGTCGCAGCCGCACTCGACAACGGCGAAATCGACGAGTTCGAGTACCAGATGTACACCACTGGAATTCTTGTGGCGGGCACTGAGACAACGCAGACGCTGATGTCGCAGTCGATCCGTCTCATGATCGAAGATGAGGTGACCCGGGCGACGTTCGAGAAGGCGTTCGCCGACGGCGAGTACCTTCGACTGGTGGAGGAATGCCTCCGCTATGTCACGCCGGCGTACAACGTGGCACGAACCGCCACTCACGACCTCGAATTCAACGGTCAACAGATTCGCAAGGGTGACACCATGCAGCTGATGTTGGCAGCAGCCAATCGAGATCCCGAGATCTTCGAGGATCCTCATCGGTTCGACCCGTTCCGGGATCCGAAACCGCTTGCAGCAGAAGGTGTCGCATTCGGGAGTGGGCCACATCGGTGCGTCGGGAGCATGCTGGCCAAACTCGAGCTGAGAATCCTGTTCGAGGACATCAATCGTCGCGGCGTTCGGCTCGAACTGAACGGCACACCGGAACGCGGTTGGAGTTCGCTGGTCAACCAGCTGAATTCGCTACCCGTCAAGGTTGTATGAATGTCTCGAGAGTGATCCGTGCGAAGTCCGGAACCGACATTCTCCCACCCTCCGCAACATCGAGTCGGAGAATGATCGGCCGGCGCACGTCACGCCGCCCCGGAATCCTGATCGCAGGCGGCACAGATCGGTAGTGAGGGGTTGGCTGTCGATACCGCATCCCCTCACTACCGATTCGAATCCACATCGGTAGTGATCACCGATGGGATTCTTCCCGCGCGCGCAGGACCCCTACTTTCCCCACTCGGACAGAGATCGGGTTCTTCGCGAACCCCGATGCTCGTCGAGCACATCGTGCTGCGGGCGATCGCCGGTTGCCTGCCGTACCTCGACATTCAGGCGGAATGCATGAGTTCTTCACTAAACAACTCGTCCACAACCACGCAGACACACAAGCGTACGTCATCCTCGCCCGGCACCGGATGGAACCTGCGCCGAATCATCGTCGTCCTTGCACTCGTCGGCAGTCTGGTCGGTGCGATCGCTACGGTCCTGCTCGGACCGCAAGGACTGCCGTTCGTCTCGGCGGAGTTCAACACCGATCAGGGTGCTTGGTTCGTCACCCTCGAACTCATCGCAGCAGCGGTCCTGACCCCGCTGGCAGCGCGAATGGGCGAGCTCTACGGCAAACGCCGCATCATCATCGCGCTCGTGGTAGTGGGAACCATCGGATCCGTGCTGATTGCCATCGCACCGGCTTACTGGGTGGTGCTGGCGGGACGGTTCCTGCAAGGCGCGACCCTCGCCTGCGCGGCACTTGCGCCGGCTCTCGTCCGCGAAGCACTTCCGGAACGGATCGCGCCCTTCGGCGTCGGCCTCGTCGCCACCGGGTCGGGACTACCCGGGGCACTCATCCCCTTCATCACCGGTCCCGTGATCGACAACTACGGATTCCGGGTCGTATTCTGGGGCGTTGCAGCAGTAATGGCCATCTTCGCGGTACTGATCCTCGCGACGATCCCCGAATCGACCGTCTTCGATTCCGGTTCGGTCGATTACGTCAGCGTGCTGCTACTCGGTGGCGGCGTGGCCGCGATCCTCGCCGGTCTCAGCTTCGGACCGTCACTCGGTTGGGCCTCGGCTGCGACCATCGTCCTCTTCATCGTGGGCATCGTCGCGATCGCAATCTGGGTCCGGCACTCGAGGGCGTCGCAGAACCCGTTGATCGAYCTGTCTATTCTCACCGACCGACGAATGACTGTGGGGCTGATAGCAGGTGGATTGGTCGCCGGCACGGGAACTCTGTTCCTCATCGCATCCTCGTACGTTGCCCAGACACCGGCAGGCGAGACGCTCGGCTACGGACTCGGATTGAGTGCCAGAAGTTACGCCTACCTGCAGACCTTCTACTTTCTGGGATTCCTCGTCGGCGGAGTGATCGCGGTTCAGGCATTGCAGCGGATGAGTTACATCGGCGTCATCCTCGGCGGCGCAGGACTACTCGGGCTCAGCGCGATCATCGGTGTGCTGTCGTTCAACCAGGTGTTGGTGTTCGCAGCAGTGCACCTGATCATCGGCATCGTCATCGGCGTCTTCTTCTCCGCGAACTTCAACTTCATCTTTCGATCCGTCGCGGCCACTCGCCGGTCGTCGGCATCGAGCTTGTACCTCACCATGACGACACTCGGGCAGTCCCTCTACTCGATCCTGCCGCTCACCATCGCGGCGATGCTCTTCCCGGCAGCCCTCGTGGGTGTGGTGAATGTGCAGTCGATCCGCTTCCTTTTCTTCTTCATTCTCGGATCCGCCATAGTGGCCGCGCTGCTCGCAGTCTGCGGTAGGAAGGCCGGGCAAGAGTGAGGACCGGGCGACTCGCCCCTGATCATCCCTCGCCAATGGTGGCACATCACTCGGTTGGACCATCGAAAGGAACAGAGAACCATGAGTTCGAACCCTGCACGTCTCGTGATCACAGCCCATGACCGTCAGGGCGAATCGATCGTGGCCGAGGATCGCATGGTCGAGATCTCCAAGATGTCGGCAGCCGGAACAAATTTCCATGCGCTCTGGGGAACGGACACAATCCCGGACCTTCCGACCGACGGCAGCGTGGATCCGAGGATTGCACCGTTCCCTCCCGTCGGCGGCATCCGATTCGTCCAACTGGTTGTTCAACCGGAATCCGAAATCGACTACTCCGCGAACGATGTTCAAGGCGTGAATGTTTCCGACGACTCCGCCCCCGGTAGGCACGTGACAGCGTCGGTGGATTTCTGCGTCGTCATCGAAGGAGAGGTAATCCTCGAATTGCCGGAAGGCCGCGAGGTCGTGCTCCGTCACGGAGACAGTGTGGTCCAGAACGGAACTCTGCACGGTTGGCGGAACAAGACCGATTCGCCGGCCCGACTCGGAGTCTTCCTCGTCGGAGCCAATCATTCAGGGATCTCCGGCAACTGAATCTCACGCCAGATGGTGAACCGGTCGGCCATCACCTCCCGGTACTCACCCGCCGACAATCGGCGTCGGTGTGGCCGGAAGTGTTGTGAGATCGACGAGAACGCCGACAGAAATCGCTGCGCGTGCCGCATCGATTTGAAGCGTTTCATCGCCCGCTCGCGCTGCCGGGTCGGCAGGTGCGAGTTCTCGGCTCGATTGTTCAGGTACGTGGATCGTCGATACTCGACGGAACCGAGCAGGTCGCAGCGTAGTAGGTACGGCAACGGTGCCAGGTTGCCCCGGGCAGGGTGGCGCCGATCGCCGAAACGAGGCGCCGTGCGCGTCCGTCGCGAACGGCCCCGGACAGCCCGCTGGCGACCGGAGACCGGGAGAACGCCACAGTCTGCACCATCCTCGCTGGAGGTCACGTTCCGGGGGTAGGGGCGCGGTTTAGAATTGAGGCAACATGAGGTGGCGCATGCTTAGAGGTGCGGATGGCTCTCGCGGACCGGTCCGTGGATGGGCTCCGGCCTTGGTCCGCTCCTCCACTGCCGGACCCCGGTTCAGTGGTCAGTGAGGCGTGCGGTGCCCGCCGATGAGGTCGCGAATCCCGGAAGCCCGGCTCAGGACGAGATTAGGAACGAACTAGCCGCGGAGGGCTTCGACGATCTCCGGGTAGTCGGACGAGGAGGGTTTGGCGTCATCTACCGCTGTCGCCAGCCCGCTCTCGACCGAGTAGTGGCGATCAAGGTGATGATTGCAGACCATCAGGCAGGCGACCGCGCGGGGTTCCTACGTGAACAGCAGGTCATGGGCAGACTTTCGGGCCATCCCAATATCGTTCAGGTGCTCGAAGTCGGTGTTACCCGGGCCGGACGTCCATACCTCGTGATGCCGTTTCACCGCCGAGACTCGCTCGAAGCATGGATCAATAGGAGGGGACCGCGCACGATCGCCGAGGCGCTCGACATCGGCATCAAGGTCGCCGGAGCGTTGGAGACAGCACACCGCGCAGGCGTGCTACACCGAGATATCAAACCGGCGAATATTCTGATGTCCGAGTACGGCGAACCCCAGCTCACCGATTTCGGGATCGCCAGGCTGGCCGAGCAGCAGGACACCACTCGGAGCATCGTGGTGGGATCCCCCGCGTACACCGCCCCGGAGCTGCTTCACGGACAGCCGCCGACGATTGCCTCGGACATTTACAGTGTCGGCGCCACCTTGTTCACGACCTTGGCCGGTCGTCCGGCCTTCGGCCGCCGCCGCGGCGAGGAGCTGTTCTCACAACTGCTTCGGATCAGCACCGAACCGATACCCGACATCGGGGTCGCAATGTCCCCGACAGCGTCCGCGCAGTAGTCGAACAAGCGATGGCACGGGATCCGACCAGTCGCCCTGATACAGCCTCTGCGATGGGCGAGGCGCTCCGTCGTGTCGGCACTGATCTCGGTTATGCCGTCCCGGACGTCCCCCTGCCCGTGGCATGGGATGACGACGAACCTGACATGCGACCGAGCGAACGTGAACCCAGGCGGACAACCTTTCACTCCGCGCTAACAGCACTCAACCGCGAGCTCCCCCGACCACCTACGGCAGACACGAAGTACCGCCCGCCATCCCCTGCTCACCCGACGGTCCAGCGAACTCGGCTACTCGACCAATTCCGCAGCGACACAAGTGCGCGGCTCATCCTGATTCATGGACCCGCCGGATACGGCAAGACCACCTTGGCCGCCCAGTACCTCAGGGTCCTCGAGGGTGCGGGACGCACAACAGCGTGGCTGTCTCTCGACGACGACGACAACACGCCCGCCTGGTTTCTTGCGCATCTCGCCGAGGCCATCGCTTTACCTCTTCCCGGTCTCGGATCGGAACTGGCCCAGGCTCTCGAAGGACATGGTGCCGGCGCCGAGCGCTTCGTTCTGACGACACTGATCAATCGAACCCATTCGGCGGGCAATGAAATCACCGTGGTGCTCGATGACTGGCACCGTGTCACGAACCCGGCGAGCCGCGCAGTCGCTCGCTTCCTGCTCGAGCACGGCTGCCACCATCTGCAGCTGGTGGTCACCAGTCGTACCAGGCAAGGGCTGCCTCTGAGCGCTATGCGAGTGCATAAGGAGCTGATCGAAATCGACACGGTCGGGCTTCGGTTCGACCTCGACGAGTCCCGCGAGCTTCTCACTGAGACTGCCGGTCTGGAGCTGGAGGAGAAAGCCCTCGCCGAACTGAAGGAATCAACCGATGGTTGGGTCGCGGCCCTGCAACTTGCATCGCTTTCCCTGCGCGAACACCGCGATCCTCAGGCAGCCATCCATCGTTTGTCCGGCCGACACCGGGCCATCGGCGAGTATCTCACCGAGAACGTCCTCGACAGTCTCGACCCCGCTTTGCTCGACTTCCTTCTGGCCACATCGGTCACTGAACGGATCTGCGCACCGCTGGCTGCTGCCTTGACCAGTCATCGGCACGCTCAAACGGTACTCGAGGACATCGAAGAACGGGACTTGTTCCTGTCACGACTCGATGAGGACGGGCAATGGTTCCGCTACCACCACCTGTTCGCCGAACACCTCTGTCGTCGCCTGGAACGCGACGATCCTGCACGACTGACCGAGTTGCACCGACTCGCATCTCGGTGGTTCGGAGGTCAGCACATGCTCAGCCCGGCGGTCAACCATCTCCTCGCCGCCGGGACGATGACGATGCGACCGACGCCGTCGAAGGCGAAGCGCTGTTGCTTCTCGAACAGTCGCAGATGAGCACACTGCTCGGCCTCGCCGCAAAACTGCCTGCCACTGCCACTGCCCGCCCCCGCCTGCAGATGGCCCTGGCCTGGGCTCACGCGCTCCTGCACCACCGGGAGGCTGCGGTCGAAGCGCTCGGTCACGTCGAAGCGGCACTGCCCTCGGGTTCTGCCGACGACGATGCCGACATTTACGCAGAGGGGTCGCTCATCCGCGCCGCCATCAGTGTCTACGACGACCGGCTCAACGACCTCGACGAAGCCATCGACGCGTGCATGGCACGGGCACACAGACTTCGCCCGTGGGTTCTCTGTGGGACAGCCGATGCCGCCTCGTTCCGATCGATCAACCGCTTCGATTTCACCGAAGCACGACGCTGGCAGCAATGGGCACGTCCGCACCAACACCGGGCGGCCGGACCCTTCAGCGTCGTCTATGGATACTGCCTGGACGGGCTGGCGTCGAGGGAGCAACTCGACCTCGCAAGCGCTGAGGCCAGCGTCCGCCATGCCGTCGACTTCTCAACGAGCCCCGGAGACGACCTTTCCTACAGTTCACGGCTCGCCGCAGCGCTTCTGGGAGACCTTCTCTATGAGCGGGGACAGCTCGAGGAAGCCGAGTACCGCCTCGATCAGAGCTACACCCTGGGCATCCAGGGTGGCACGGTCGACTTCATGGTCGCCACCTACGCGGTGGGGGCGCGTCTGAAGTTTCGGCTTGGTCGGCCCCACGCGGCGGAGGAACGTCTCGAGGAGGGAGAACGCCTCGCGGTCGCGCTGAAGCTGCCGCGGCTGGGGGCGCACGTTGCCAATGAGCGCATCCGCCACGGACTGGGACCAGCACATGTCGCTGTTCCGGCCACCCTTACCAGCCAGCTCGGGCGCGCCGAATTGGGCGGCATCGCTCGAATCACAGCTGAGATCAGGCAGGAGTCATCTATTCGGCTCCAACTCGCATCCGGCGACGGTCGGTCGGTGAAGCAAGCGTGTTCGCGAGCCCGTGACCTCGTCGAATCGATCGACACCAGCCGGAGGCCGCGAGCTTCCCTCTACGGCCGTCTCTTGCTGGCCGAATGCCAAGCAACACTCCGCCCGGGTCCCGAGGCGGAACGCACGCTGCTTCCGCTACTCGAGCAGTGTGCACGAGCCGGGCTCTTCCTGCCGATTCTCGACGCGGGTCCAGCTGTATGTGGGCTTGTGCAGCGAATCAGCGACACGCACGAGATGAGTGCGGCGATGACTGGTTTCATCGACCGCCTTCTACGACTCATCCGCCCCGACTGCACAGCATGACGCGTCTGGACGAACTCTCGAAGGTCAGGCACGACGTCTACCAAGCGGGAGCCGAGTAGCGCTTCACTGAGCGGCACGACGGGCTGGCGGCCCGCGTCGGAGATGTTGTGAATACGCACATGGAGATCGGCCTATGGCGCCAACGGGGGCCGTGCCCGTCAGGGGCGCCCACCCGCCCGCCGCGTTGCCCGGAGTCTCCCAGCGAACATTCGACTCCGGCAAGAACGAGTCAGCGGTCCCCGGTCCGACCGTGCCCAGCGCCGTGCCAGCCACCGCCCGGCCACCAAACGCCGGTTCGCCACGGCTGGTCGCTGCGCCACGCAGTCCAGACGACGGTCTGGGGTCCCTCGGATCCGTACTCCTTCAAAGGCCTGGCGACCGCACATCGCCGACGCGCTGCACCGTAGGTCCCGCGTCGTTGCCGCCGACGCTGAACCGGGCGAGGACGTGGTTACGTTTGTCATCGTGATCGGGGTGACGAGGCTCACAGCCTCTCTCTGGCCAGGGACGCCGCGCCATGCCGCATTAGAACTGGAGGGGAATGCGGTAACCGGCGTCCAGTCGTGGGCTGGAGGCGTTGAAGTAGCCGTTCTCCACCAGATGGGCGGCGAACGCGGCGAACTCTTCGGGCTTGCCCAGGCGGCGGGGGCCGGCGAAATGCTGAACCTGCTGGGCGATGGCCGCGTCGTCGGTGAAGCCGTCGAAGATCGGCGTGTCGAATCCGCCGGCCACGATGGTGTTGACTCGGATGCCGCGGCCGGCGAACTCGCGGGCGGCAGGGAGCGTCATACCCACGAGCGCGGCCTTGGTCGCCGAGTATCCGACCATGCCGACCGTGCCGTCGTGGGCGGCGGCGGACGAGGTGTTGATGATGATGCCTCGCTCGCCGTCGTCGTCGGGCTCGTTGTTCAGCATTGCCGCGGCGGCCTGGCTCATGACGTTGAAGGTGCCCATGAGGTTCGTGGTGAGCAGCTGGGTGAAGTGGGCCGGGTCGGTGGGCTTTCCGTCGGCCGTGGTCAGCGGGACCGCGGCGATGTAGCCTGCGGTGTTGACGTTGACATCGATCCTGCCGAACTGATCGAGGGTCGCCCGGATGGCAGCGGCTACCTGATCGGGGTCGGTGATGTCAGCACCGAGGCCGAGGGCGTTGTCGCCGAGTTCACTTGCGATTTTCTCGGCGAGCGTACGACGGCGTCCGACGAGGACGACGTTCGCTCCCCGTTCGGCGAAGTAGCGGGCTACCCCCAGGCCCAGCCCAGACGTGGCTCCGGCGATCAAGGCGGTTTTTCCGTGGATGTTCATAGCAGTGGAGCTTCCCTTCAAATACAGCGGGTCTTGGGCGTACGGCGTGTCTTAGGCGCGGAGCATCTCGGTGGCGACGTCCCAGAGCCGCTCCGCGTTACCCGAGTCGAGTGCGTAGGGCCGCACGCCGCTGTCGGCGTAGGGGTTGGGGTCGGTGTAGAGCTCGGCCTCGTTGCAGTCCTCGAAGTAGCGGCTGGTGACACCCCCGAGCAGGGGCGACGCGGCCACCAGTACCGAGGTTGCGGCGCCTTCCTCGACGGTCTTCCAGTTGAAGTTGGCGAAGGCTTCCTCGGTCTCCGGCGTCATGTTGTCCTCCTGGTGGCGCTGGAGGCCGGTGCGGATACCGCCAGGCATGACCGCGTTGGCCGTGATTCCGTCGTCGGCCCACCGATGGGCTGCTCCTACTGCCAGCAACACGTTGGCGGTCTTCGACTGGCCGTAGGCCGCCCACTCCTCGTACGGGCGTCGCTCGAAGTGGATATCGTCGAAGACCACCGGCGAGAACAGGTGGCCACTGGAGCTGAGTGAGACGATGCGTGCACCATCGGCAGCCGCGAGCGCGTCGTGGAGGCCGAGGGTCAGGTCGAAGTGGCCGAGGTAGTTGGTGGCGAACTGCAGCTCCCAGCCCTCGGGTGTGCGGTGCAGCTCCGGCAGCGCCATGATCCCGGCATTGTTCACCAGGATGTGCAGCGGGCCCTCCCAGGCACGGATGAAGGACGCGATCGAGGCCCGGACGGTCAGCTCCAGCGGCGCGGCGGCCACCTTCGAGTTGCCGGTAGTGGCTGTGATCTCCTGCGCGACACGGTTGCCCGCCTCGACATTGCGGACGGCGAGAGTGACGTCGGCTCCGGCACTGGCCAGAGCACGTGCCGTCTCTACGCCGATTCCGGACGCGGCGCCTGTGACGATCGCGCGTTGACCGGTCAGGTCGACACCCTCGATGACCTCGCTCGCTGTGGTGTGAAAGCCGTAGGGCGTCGTGAAGCGCTCGTGCGTGTTCATGTGTGGGCTCCGTTCGTGTCGGCGCTCCCCATCGATTCCTGGCCGCTCTCGCGTTGGGGAGCCAGCATTATCCGGAACATATTCCGGTAAGAGCACACTAACCGGAATATGTTCCGTTTGCAAGGACGGGGCGCGGGGCGCGGGTTCGTGCTCGGGCCTCCGTGTCGCGGCGGACATTTCCCGGGTGCGTCCAATCTGCGGCCCGGGTGAATGGTCGTGGCCTGCGTGTACGATTTAGTGGAAACGATTCCGCTTCTTGGGGGTGACTATGACCGAGACAACGCAGCGCAGACCGCGCGCGGACGGGCAACGCAATCGCGCGCGCCTCCTCGAGGTGGCGCTGCACCTGTTCGTAGAGCGGGGCCCGGATGTCCCCTTCACTGAGCTCGCCAAGGAAGCCGGTGTCGGTGTCGGCACTGTCTACCGCCACTTTCCGACGCGCGAAGCCCTCATCGAGGCGGCCTACCGTTCGGAACTGGATGCCGTGTGCGCTGCGGCCGGCGAGTTACTCGAACAGGTGCCGCCCCGGGACGCCCTGCGTATCTGGATGGACCGTTTCGTCGACTACTGGGCCACCAAGATCGGTCTGGCGGAGGCGATACGAGCCGTCGTAGCTGCGGGCGGGAATCCGTTCGCGCAAAGCCGCGAGCGACTCAATGACGCCGTCGGCGCCCTGCTGTCGGCAACCGCAGCAGCAGGGGTCACACGTTCCGAGGTCGAACCGGACGATGTGGTGGTATCACTCAGTGGCATCGCCATGATCGCAAGCGTATTGGACCGCGATCAGCTAGGTCGGGTGCTTGACCTCCTGTATGAGGGGATCCGCATCCGACCCTAGACGGAAACGCTGACAGCTCCGTGCTGCACCATCCGGACCGGCCCAACCAACTGCGTCGCGAACCCGAGCTGGCCACCGAGGTCGTGGAGGAACTACTCGTCGACGAAGGCTCAAAAGATGGCCCCGTATTACTTCCCGTAACGGTCGGCGGGTCCGCGTGTCGTAAGACGTCGAATGCGCAGGAGATGATCTTGCCGGCGTTGACGAGGCTCAGAAAGTGTTTTGAAAGTGTCACGCCGCGCGGGTCGACTGCCACGGGCGTCGTCCGCGTGCGGGGGCCAGTCGTCGGGTCATCAATCCGATCATTGCCCATGTGATCATCGCCTCCGAGTGCGCCGGGAGGCGTTCGTCGTCGTGGTCGAGTCGACGGCAACGCACGATCCACGCCAGGGTCCGCTCGATCAGCCAACGGTGTGGCAACACACTGAAACCGAGCTACCCCTTGGGTTTCCGCACGATATCGAGCGTCATCCGGCAATGCTCCGCGACCCACCCGACGAGACGTCCGGCGTAGCCGCCATCCGCCCACACCAACACCATGCGACGGCATCACTGTCTTCGCCCGGGACAACACCCGCCGCACGGTGGTCGTGTCTGCGTTGATGTCGCGCACGGCTGCCTCGTTCGGCGCGTGCTCGGCGCCACCTGCACCTCGGTCAGCCCGGCCGCAGCCACCTGGTCGAAGAGCCTGTGACCCGATTCTCCTAAGGGCACCAGTATAATTCGTGCCATTAGGACAGTCGGCGTGGTGTCATCTCGCTCATGACAACGTTCCTCGTTTCTGATCGGTCGGGCGGCGCAGCTGCGGGCGGATGACAACGTGCGGGCTCACCGGCCCCTGTCCGGTGGCCATCCGTCCCAGCATGTCGTCGACCTGATCCAGGTCGACGTCGACGGAGGTCACGATCTCCAAGCCTGATCGCCCGTCGGCGAGGAGTTCGATGCTGCGTGTGACGGCATCGGGGGAGCGGCCGCGGACACCGACGATGGTGTTGGCGCCGCGTACCAGGGATTTGAGATCGAGTTCGCAGACCGGGGTCGCTTTGTCATTCGCCGACCATGCGCGCCAGCGACGACGGGAAATTGTGACGCCGGTCTGGCGCACTCGTGAGCTCAGGACCAGGTTCTCGTCACCGGCACAGCATCTTCGCTCGAGACAGTGCGCTGCGGCAGGACGATCCACGACCTCACCGAAATTCGCTCAACCGCAGGCAATATGACTGACCGACCGCACGGTCCCGAACCAGACATGTCAGTTCTGATCGCGTGTCTGTTCCGCAACCCAGGCAGCGACCTGTGTCCGGGAGGTGAAACCCAGCTTTGTCAGGATGTGCTCGACATGGCCTTGCGCGGTGCGCGGTGAGATCACGAGGCGGTCGGCGATGGCCTGATTGGTCAGACCTTCGGCGATGAGGCCGGCGACCTGGCGTTCCCTCTTGGTCAGTCGCGTCGACGCGTCGGCGTCGGACGTGGAAGGGCTGGGCGGATGTTCGTGGAGGGCGTAAGCGATGGCCGCGTCGAAGCCGAGCTGTTCACCCTTGCGGTGGGCCGACGCGAATGCTTTACCCCCAAGTGCCTGGCGAACCTTCTGTTCGCAGTTCTGTTGGTAAGAAACCAAATTGGAATGTATGACGACGGCACTTCCCACCGACCGCGCCAACCCGTCCGCAGCTCCCATCAACACTGCGGCCCGATCTGGATCGCGCCGCTCGCACGCGATCCAGGCCAGCGCTCCGAGGCAGGCGATGGCGACACGTGGGCCGTGCACTTGCCGAGACAGCTCCAGCGACTGCTCGAGCAGCCAGACCGCACGATCGGTGTCGCCCTGTCGCCACACGGCAATCCCCAAGGCCCACAGCGAGTACGACCCGTACATCTTCTCGCCGTATCGTTGTGTGATCGCGAGAACACGCTCGAGGAATTCGATCGCCTGGCCAGTCAGGCCGGACAGCCCATATACCAAGCCCAACGAGTACAGCACACCGGTTTCGAGTGTGCGTTCCCCGCGTCCGGTGAATGCCGTGAGCGCGGTTTCGAAGTGAGAGCGGGCACGTCCAAGATCACCGCTGTGGAGGGAGAGCATGCCGTCCGCACACTCGACGACAGCGCGCATCATCAGGTCGCTGGTTTGCGCGGTGAGCGTGCGCGCCTCCTCGACGAGCGCGGTCCCAGCCTGGAGGTCACCCTGCGCATCGGCCATTGCACTGGCGCAGTACAACGCCTTGACCCAAGGCAGGGTGGGCGGACCTGACTGGCAAGCTCGCAGTCGGTCGAGCCAACGACGCCCCTCGCTGTAGAGGCCCTGGGAACCCCAGAACAGAAACAGTGCCACGGCGGTGCGTAGTCCGGCGGCGGGGTCGTCGTCGATGCTGAATTCGAGGGCTTCCCGCAGGTTCGGTTGTTCCCGTTTGAGGCGGGCGATCCAGTCGAGTTGGCGGGCGCTGATCCACTCGGCCTCCGCTTCGAGCGCCAAGGACTCGTACCAGTCCCGGTGCCGGCGACGCAAAGCCACAGCCTCGCCGGTCTGTTCGAGTTTTTCGTAGCCGTATTCGCGGAGGGTTTCGAGCATCCGGAACCGCACCACCGACCCGGATTCCTCGCGGATCAGGATCGACTTCTCTACCAGGGACGTCAGCGTGTCGAGCAACTCGCCGGGGTCGAGGTCGGCGCCGCACACCTGCTCCGCGGCGTCGAGTTCGAAGCTTCCCGCGAAGACCGCCACCCGACCCCACACCAGTTTCTCTTCGGCGGTGCACAACTCGAAGCTCCAGTCGATGCACAACCGCAGGGTCTGTTGCCGCGTCGGCGCGCCGCGGTTGCCGCGGGTCAGCAGGGCGTAGCGGTCGGTCAGCCGCTCGAGGATCTGCTCGGGTGACATCGCCCGCAGCCGGGCCGCGGCCAACTCGATCGGTAGCGGCAGCCCGTCGAGCCGGTGGCAGATCCCCGCCACGGTCGCCGCATTGCCCTCGGTGAGCTCGAACCCCGGAACCGCGGCAGCGCCGCGGTCGACGAACAACGTCACCGCATCGTACTTGGGCAACCCCCGCATCGAGGTCGGCCGCTCCGGATCCGGGACCGCCAGCGGCGGGACTCGCAACACCGCCTCCCCACCGATGACCAGGGGTTCGCGGCTGGTGGCCAGAACCCGCACCCGCGGACAGGCCCGCAGGAGGAGGCCCACGAGTTCGGCGACCGCGTCCACCACGTGTTCACAGTTGTCGAGGACCAACAGCACCTCCCGCGGCACGAGGAACTCGACCAGCACCTCACGCAACGGCCGCGCCGAATGGTCTCGCAATCCCAGTGCGCCGGCCACCGCGTCGACCAGCGACGACGCGTCGCGCAGCTCACCCAACTCCACCAGGAGCACACCGTCGGAGTACTCGCGTTGCACGGCCGCTGCGATCCGCATCGCCAGCCGCGTCTTGCCCACACCGCCGATCCCGGTCAACGTCACCAACCGCGACCCGGCCAGCAGGTTCTTGGACTCCGTGAGCTCGTGTCGGCGACCGACGAAACTGGTCAGTTCCAAGGGGAGGCTTCCCGCCACGCCCACCGTCGAGGGAGCCGGTGATCGCCCGCCATGCGATACCGGTTGCACTCCATCACCCTGCGTGTCCGGTCCGGCGCGCAGCGCCATGTCGTCGACCGGGAAGCCGTGGGCCCGTTGCAGGGTTCGCAGTTCCTCGCCGAAGTCGGCGGCGGCGGCCGGGCGCTGACCGGGCCCGCGGGACATCGCCCGGGCAATCACCGCGGACACATCATCCGGGACCCCCTGCTCGCGCAGGTCGGGCACCTCTTGCGTGGTGATCCGCAGGAATTGCGCGACCACCTGCTCCCCGCTACGACGTTCGAACGCGGCATGCCCCGTCAGAGCACTGAACAGGGTGGCACCGAGACCGTAGACGTCCGCGGCCGGACTCGGTGAATCACCCCCGAGCACCTCCGGCGCGGTATACGCCGGCGACCCGGTGACCGCACCGGTCGCGGTCACGAAGCCGCCGCTGATGTGCGCGATACCGAAATCGGCCAACTCCGGATCGCCGTAATCGGTGAGCAGAATATTCGCCGGTTTGACGTCCCGATGCAGGATCCCGAGCCGGTGCGCCGACTCCACCGCGCCCGCCATCTTCACACCGAGTCGAAGCGCCTCGTCCACCGGCAACGGACCGTGACGGCGGATCCACACGTCGAGCGAATCCTGCGGGTGGTAGGGCATCACGATGTAGGGACGGCCGCTGTCGGTGGCACCGACCTGCAGAATGTTGACGATGTTCGGGTGCCCGGTCAGCCGCCCCATCGCCCGCTGCTCCCGGAAGAACCGGGCCCGGTTCTCGTCGTCGAGTTCGACGGTGAGGACCTTCACCGCCACCGTGCGATCCAGGTCTGCCTGCGTGCAGCGGTAGACGACGCCGAACCCGCCGCGGCCGATCTCCTGAACGTCAGCGAAACCAGCTCCACCCAGTTCGGCGGCCGGGGACGGCGGGTACCGCTGCGTGTCGAGCGGGTCACCTTCACCCATCGGACGGTCTACTCACTCCGCCGACTCGTGGCTCCGCGGTGGTCCCGACGGCACGACCAGCGCAAATACAACCGTGGACCCACCTCTCGATAGTGTCCTCTCAGAGGATATCTCTGACTGTGACCGGTCACATCGGCCATCGGCGCCTAACCGAACGACGCGCGCAGAACCCGCGAGTACCTCGACGTCCTGTGGGTTCGCCCGCTCCGGCGCGAGAGCACGCGCCGCGCACTCGGAAGGCATCACGCAGTTCTTTAGTACTGCATCGCCAGTCTGCGACTGATGAGACTGGYGTGGTAACTGATCCGATGCGGAGTCAAAGTTGCTGCAGCGACCGGTGGGTTCAGTGCATTCTATGTGCTATTTGCGCATCGGTTTCGGGGGTTGAGTCGCGGCGGCGGATGGGCGCGTACGTGCGCGGGACTGCTGAATGAGGTCGAGCGCAAGAACGGATGGACACTGGCGGGGGGCGGCCGGTGATGCGGGCCCGGAGGGCATGCAGCGGCTGCTGAAACAAAAGAGCCCTCGACGCCCGGGCTGCCGTTCCGGTGGTTTACCGGCGACGAGGCCTACGGGAAGGTCGGCGTGCTCCGGATGTGACTCGAATCCCGTGGTGTGGCCCATGCTCCCGCCATCCCGAAGTCACCGATGATGATCTCAATGAAGCTGCGTCAGCGCCGAACCCACGCCAGGATCGCCGACCTGCCCGAAACCGCGGGGAAGTGAATCAACTGAATGCGTCCGCGCAACGGACTTCATCGAACGCCTACCGCACACCAACACCTATGGCCCCTCCGGCGGCGGGCGGCGCGGCGCGATCATCTACATCAAGGTCCACCCGACTCCTACGTCCACTGCTGGCAGCGCATACCCGCCCGCACCGCCGGATCTGCGTCAAGCTCTGAAACCATCGATCACCACGTCCGCGGCTACGTCGATACAGCACGACTCGCCGCGGTCTGAAAACCGTGAGAGCTAGCGATCAAGGTGCGCTAGCGCCAGACATCGCTGATGGGGGTCGCCGAGGTCGGTGGGGCGGCCGGGATGGCGCTCGGAGTGCGACTGAACCGTGGAGCCGGTGCGTGCTGCGTGGTGTGGTCGAGCTCGATCAACGAGCTGCGCGCCTTGATGTGGGGATGCTCGCTCGCTTCCGCGAAAGTCAGCACCGGAGTTACGCATGCGTCCGTTGCGCCGAACACCCGGACCCATTCGTCCCGTGTCTTCGACCGAAATCGATCGGCGAATATTCGTTGCAACTCGGGGTGCGTCGATGTCTCGTACTGCGCGGGCAGCTCCTCGGGGTTCAACCCGAGCCCGCGCAGCAGCTCGGCGTAGAACGGCTGCTCGATCGCTCCCACCGCCACGTACTTCGCGTCCGCGGTCTCGTAGGTGTCGTAGTAGGGATGCCCGCCGTCGAGCACGTTGACACCGCGCTCGTCCGACCACTGCCCACGAGCGCGCAGTCCCCAGATCATGTGCGAGATCGCGAGGGCACCGTCCACCATCGCGGCGTCGACCACCTGACCGAGTCCGGACCGCTGCCGCTCGACCAGCGCGGCAAGCACACCGACGATCAGCAGCATCGAGCCGCCTCCGAAATCGCCAATCAGGTTCAGCGGTGGAACGGGACGTTCACCGCGTCGCCCGATGGCGTGCAGGACACCGGTGAGCGAAATGTAGTTGATGTCGTGACCGGCGCGTTCGGCCAAGGGCCCGTCTTGACCCCACCCCGTCATTCGCGCGTAGATCAGGCCCGCGTTGCGGCGAAGACACGTGTCGGGGCCGAGGCCGAGTCGTTCAGTCACGCCGGGCCGGAACCCTTCGATCAGCACATCGGCACGATCGACGAGGTCGAGTACCTCGGTGACGTCCGACTCCTTCTTGAGGTCGGCATGGACCAACGCATGCCGGCCGCGCAACTGCTGGTCGTGCGACGCGACGCGTCCGCCACGTTGAACACGGACTACCTCCGCGCCCAGGTCTGCAAGCAAAAGCGCTGCGTGCGGGCCCGGCCCGATGCCCGCCAACTCCACCACCCGCAGGCCGGCGAGCGGGCCGTCGCCGGCCACATACGATCTCTCGTTCAATCAGAACTCCTCACGCCGAACTCGACCAACCGCCGAGATCACAAACCCGTTCCGTCGCGTCGCAGCGTTTGCTGACCGCAGAGGGAACCCGACCACCGAACCGGCGATGATGCCCGATCATTGCCTGACATTGCAAGTAAGTACTATACAACTGTTTCGGTGATTGTGCCGTGATCGCGGCGCCAGCCGCGCGATCCCACATCGGAGTCCCCGCAAGGAAGCAGAGCAGCTGATGAATGCGGCCTTCGATGCAGAACAAGATGAACTGCGAACGTCCGTGTGTCGTTTCCTCGAAGCGAGGACTCCCGAATCGGGGGTCCGCCGACTCATGGAGACGGCGTCCCACTTCGACATCCCTCCTGGCTCTCCTAGAACCATTGTCAGGGGTGTCCACTCCAAGGGGGCAACCTCACCGGGTCAGCTCCACCGCCCCGGTCGTCACCGGCGCGGCGCCGGACCGGTGCCGCGCACCGTCTCTATCGCCCCGCCCGGACGCGCGGACAGGTTCAGGATCGTCTCGTGCCGGACCTTCCCGCCGACACGGAAACTGCGGTGCACCAGGTAGGAGACCGACCGCCGACCGAAGCGGGTCGTGTACCTACGTGACACCTTGGCTACATACAACGTGGCCGGCTAGCTCGCCCTATGGCAACCGTTCGGCCTCACAGCGGAAACCCGCCAACGACACACGTCACTCCGGACTACACCAATCCGTGCTTCGCCGCGATTTCCCCCAGCTCACCCCACACACCGAAGCTCGGTTCAGATGACACACGCCTGCTCACACACGGCGACCCCAGATTCCAATCAGCACCGGATCGAAGAAGTCTGTCGCCGACGCTCCGCACACCCCATTTGCGTAGGCATCGACGCAGTAACACTGTATAGTACTCACTATCTTTGTAGTTTCATGCTGGGAGGTACGAGTTGTCCATTGACCGTCGAGGGCGCACTCAGGGCGACTATCGCCTCCCGTATCGCTGGCAGTTCGATTCGGTCGCCGAAGCAGAGGCCCTGGCGCGCAAAGTCCTTCCCCGCGCGATGTACCTCCGCCTCAATAGCGGTGCTGGCGAGAGCCGAACGATGCTCGCAAACGGGCAGGCATACGGTGACGTGACATTCCGCCCACGAGCGGCGACCGTCCAGCCGAGCCGCGCGACATCGACGACCATTCTCGGCGTTCAGATCACTGCACCGGTGTTGTTGGCGCCGGTCGGCGCCCTCAGGCTGCAGCACCCCGAGGGGGCCGCCGCAGCAGTGGACGCAGCTGGACGGTTCGGCACAATCTGCGCTATCAGCCCGGCCTCGGGACACTCCTTCAACGAGCTTGCATCGAGCTCCGGTTCCACACCACTATGGTCCCAGGTCACAACTGCGATCGGAGGTCGAGATGGCGCCGAGAAGCAGATCGCCATGGTGGACGAATTGGGCTACCACGCGCTCGTTGTCACTGTAGATTCAGCGCTACGACCCAAAGTTCCACCGATTCGATTGAACGCCCGGACGGTCGTCGGATTTGCGCCCGACCTCATCCGGCACCCGCGTTGGACTGCAAAGTTTGTGCGCGATGGAATGCGTTTGGGCGTCGCGAATCGGGCCGTCGGAGCAACCCCCGACCCCAAGGCACGTCCGCTTGCATGGGATGACCTACGTTGGATGTCCGAGCTGTGGCGCGGGCCGATCGTCGTCAAGGGCATAATGACGGCCGACGACGCACGACGAGCAGTTGATCTCGGCGCCGCAGCGATCGTCGTCTCCAACCACGGCGGACTCACCCTCGACGGTGTTCCTGCCACTCTCAGCGTGCTGCGGGAAGTCGTGGAAGCGGTAGGTGGACAAGTACCGGTACTTATCGACGGTGGAATCCGCTCCGGAAACGATGTTGTCAAGGCGGTGGCGTTGGGTGCTGACGCCGTTCTCGTCGGCCGCGCCTATGTGATGGGTCTCGCTGCTGGTGGCGCCGCCGGCGTCGGGCGTGTCCTCGACATCCTTCAGGATGATATCCAGCGTGCGCTGGCGTTTCTCGGCTGCGCGTCGATTGATGAACTCGACCTTTCGCACGTCCGAATTCCTACAGACTGGGCCAGCTTGCGTAGCGAACACAATTGACGAAGGGATGGAAAGTGGTATCGAACATGACAGATGGGGTCCGAGTTGTAGTGACGGGCCACGACGACCGGGGACGTAGTGTGGTTCGTGACGATCGGCAGGTGCGCCGATTTCCGGTCCCTTCTGCGGGAACCAACTTCCACCTACTCTGGGGTGCCGATTCGTTGCCGCACTTTCCGGACGATGGTAGTGCCGACGACAGTGTCGTGCCCTTCCCTCCGGTGGGCGGGATCAGATTCGTTCAGATGGTGGTTCTGCCCGATGGGAAGGCCGACGACGCAACCGATAACGTTGAGAACGTGCATCTCGCGGAGGGCGAAAGGCCGGGAATGCATACCACCGCGTCAGTCGACTGCTGCGTGGTGATCGAGGGCGAGGTCTGGCTCGAACTTTCCGACGGCGTCGAGTTGCACCTCAAGCAGGGTGACAGCGTGGTGCAGAACGGGACCATGCACGGATGGCGCAACCACACAGATCAGGTCGCTCGAGTTGGGGTGTTCCTCGTCGGTACCGAGCACGACGGCCTCGCACCACGAGCTTGACCAATTGCGGACGCCCTGTGCTTCCGATCATCGAATCGAATTACGGCACAGGGCGTCTGCGATTGGTTCGCGGTCTACCAAGCGAATGACAGACCCAGGTCCACTGGCAGCACGATGCCCGTGACATAACGTGCCTCGTCGGATGCGAGATAGGCTACTGCCGCGGAAATATCGGCCGGCTCGATCCAGGGCTCATCGAGGGGATGCATCTTGCGCATCACGTTTGCGGCGTCGTCGACGGTCGGGTTCTCCTTATCTGGGCAGAAGATTTGATACAGCCGATCGTTCAGAACGAAGTCGGTGGGGACAGCAGTTGGGGCGACACAGTTGATTCGAATCTTGTGTGGCGCGAGATCATTGGCCATCGATTTCATCATTCCGATGACTCCGGTTTTCGCCGCAATGTATGGAGCCAGCTGGGGGGCGGCCTTGATCGCGGCCGCCGAGCTTGTCATTACGATTGAGCCACCACGGCCCGCGTCGATCATCGAAGGGACCGCTGCTGAGACCGTGTTCCATACTCCGGTCARGCATACTGCGAGAACATCATCCCATTCTTGCTGCGACACCTTCCAGAACGGCAGCGAGTTGATACCGATCCCCGCGTTGGCGATGACGATATCGATCTTGCCGAACATGCCGAGTCCCTGATCCACAATTGCGGTGATCTGCGCACGATCGCGGACGTCGGCCCTGCCCGCGACGATTTTGCCTCCGGCGGCCTCGACCAACCTGACCGTCTCATCGAGATCTTCTTGGGTGGCCTGCTTGTAGGGGACGGTGTCGTACGTGCACAGTCCGTCGAACCCGATGATCGAAACACCCTCCGACACAAGACGGAGCGCGTGTGAGCGACCTTGCCCACGCGCGACGCCGCTCACGAGTGCGACCTTGTCCGTCAACCTTCCCATGACCTCTCCCTCTGGTGCTGTATCCATTTTGCTGTGTTTGCTGTGTTGTTTCGCCCCGGCCGTTCGCCTCAGGGCAGTGATCGTGGGGCCTGTGCTCAACCCGTAAGATCGGCACGCCACCTCTCGATTCGCTGATCGAATCGGTCGCGCGATCCTGGATGGGGGGCGAGCAGGAATCGTCCCTCTTCTACAGCTGCCACAGTCGCTTGAGCCACCTCTGATGCCTGGGCGAGCTGCCCGGTGGACGCCGCGAAGGTTCCGGGGTTCGAGCGCGGGTCAACCCCTCGGTCCGCTTTGGGTCTGAGGTGTGCGGGGCGGTCCCGCGGACCGTCCGTCATCAATCGAGTCAGTGTCGGCCCCGGGCACAGGACGGTGACGCCGACGTCGACACCTCGCTCGGCAAGGTCTAGCGCGAGTGTCTCGGAGATCGACACGACTGCGTGCTTGGCTGCGTTGTATGGGCCGTTGAGGGGGACACTCGCAATTCCCGCCATTGATGCCGTGTTGATGACGTGACCGGAGCCTTGGGATACCAGATGTGGCACGAAGGAGGAGATCCCGTGGATGACGCCCCACATGTCCACGCCGAGGAGCCACTTCCACTCCACGTGCTCGAATTCCCACAGGGGCATGTTCTTGCCGACGGTGCCGGCGTTGTTGCAGACCACATCCACTCGGCCGAAGTGCTCGAGCGTCCTAGCGGCGAGGCGATCGACCGCCTCCGGATCGGTCACGTCGGTAGGGGCTGTCAGGACCCTACCGGGCTGCCCGACGAGCTGTTCCGCGGCGGATGCGAGTGCCGCCTCATCGATGTCGCTAATCACGACGTCGAGGCCGCGCTGCGCGAATTGCTCACACAGTGCGAAGCCGATACCGCTTGCGCCACCGGTGACGACCGCAACCTGCCCTGCTATCAACTTCACGATTCAACTCCATTGTTGTCGTGGCTCGAGCGCGTTGCCGAGTACCGTGTCCAACTATGCGTCACGCCGCTATCCGGACGCCGTTCGAACTCGGACCTGACTGACGAGATGCGAACCGCTCGGACGACGAGTGGGGCGATAGGACCCCGCACCGACAGATCGCCGAGGCCCCCTCGAGTGCGGGAACCGACCTCGGGTCGCCGAGATCTGTAGTGATCGCCGCCCGATCAGGCAATGCCGCTTCGGCGCTTTGGACCAAAGAACTTCCTACCAAGTAAGTAACGACTATACTAGAATGACCCGTTGATGCAAGGCTTGCACCTCCATCACGGCAAGTATATAGAGTATCTACTTACCTTTACCTGATAAGGGTCGTTTCGGCCGACTGGGTCGGAACACCGAAGACGTGTTTCTCGGAGAAATGAGGGTGTGGTGGACTATTCGATCTGTCTGGCCACGACAGGAGCCGGGCTGTGGACGAGTCACGATGGTGGCAAGAGCTGGATCCTGTCGCATTGCGACAATCCGAAGTATCCCTACGAACTGTGCGTCCGGGCGATAACCGCATCCCCTGACGATTCCGGCGCGGTATGGGCGACGATCGATAACGAACGTGGCGAAGACATTCTGGCCCGGAGCGTCGACCGCGGCGAAACGTACCAGTACGTAGGTGTTCCAGCCCCGGGTAGGCAGGTCCTCAGCCTGGCAATCGACCCGCACTCTCCACAGACAATCTTGGCCGGCACACGGCCGGGGGGAGTCTTCCGCAGCACCGACGGCGGCGCCACCTGGACCGAACTTCCCGTCGGAGTGTCGCTCGAGTGCAGCATCGGTGCGACCCGGGTGACTGCGATCCGATACACCGATGTCCCCGGGGAGATCTGGGTGTCGGTCGAGATTGACGGGCTCTACCACAGCACTGATGGAGGCGGGAGCTGGCGACGATTCGAGGTATCCGGAGGCAAGTCGCTCCTCGGTGAGGGTGAGATCTGGAAGGACGAACGCCACGCCGACATACATGATGTAGTTGCCGGACGCAGCGCCGACGGAAGGCGCAGCGTTTTCGTTGCCACCCCGATCGGGTTCTTTGCATCTGACGACGGCAATCAGACGTGGCGGTGCACGCGGTACCCGGTCGACGACACGTACGAGTCATCGCTTTTCTATACCCGCAGCCTGCACGCCAACGCCGCCGATCCTTCCGTGCTGGTCGTGGGCGTGGGCCGTCGCCCACCGGACCACGGGTCGTTGGGTGGCATCCACCGCAGCGAGGACGGCGGCCTCACCTGGCGGCCGGTCAGCCCGGTCCTGCGCTCGGTGGTGTGGAAGATCGCCGGACACCCGCACGACTCCAACGTGCTCGCTGCGGTCACGCTGTTCGGACAGGTCGCGACCACTACTGACGGCGGCTCGTCGTGGCAGCTAAGCGAACGTGAGTTCGGCGAGATCCGCGGCGTGGCAGTGGTCGGATCATGATCCGATGCCTGGTATCGCGCCCGACGTCGGTCCGACGGCAGGACAACTCCCCCCGCCTGAACGGTCGTCGACACACCGCCTTTGAGCGGTTCTCGACGATCCCTGAATCCGAGGTGATGAACGCATGACGGTCCAGGACTCCACGGTCGCCGAGCGACCCGAGTCGGTCGCATCCGCGATTGCTCACAACAGCGGCGGCCTCTACATCGGGGGTGAGTGGACGTCCCGGTCGACCGCGGCGACGACACCTCTTGTCGCGCCGGCCACCGAACAGGTCTACGCGCACGCCGTCGTCCCGACGATCGCCGACGCTGACGCCGCTGTCGCTGCGGCTCGCCGAGCATTCGAGACGGGCACGTGGCGTACAACTCCCGTTGCCGAGCGGGTTTCCATTATTAACCGTGCCTGCGGCCTCATCGCCGAACGAGCAGGCGTGATCGCCGAGATCGCCGCGCATGAGATGGGCGCACCGGTCCAGGTGACGCGGATGATGACGGGCGTCGTCCTCGACGTCGTCCGTGGGATGGGTGAGCTGGCCCGATCCGTTCCCGACGTCGAGCCAGGCACTGGGTTGTGGGACTTCGAGATCCAGCGCGATCCCGCGGGTGTGGTGGTGGACATCGTTCCGTGGAACAGCCCATTTACAGCCACGATGATGAAGTCCGCGCAAGCCTTGCTGGCCGGTTGTAGCGTGATCAGTAAGCCGCCACCGACCGCACCGTTTGCGGTGGTGGAGTGGGCGCGGGCCCTCGAGCTCGCAGGCCTGCCGAAAGGCGTCTACAGCGTCCTCGCGGCCGATCCGTCGGTCGCCGAGCACCTGGTGGAACACCCCAGGGTGGACCTGGTCGTGTTCACGGGTGGCACCGGGGTGGGCCGGCGCGTGGCCGAGCTGTGTGGGCGCAACCTCAAGCGCGTGGTTCTCGAACTCGGTGGCAAGTCAGCGGCGGTCGTGCTCGACGATGCCGATCTGCAACTCGCGGTGGACAGCGTCGCGGCAAGCGTGTATTTCAATTCCGGCCAGATCTGCAGTGCGTTGTCCCGCCTCGTGATTCCCGCTCACGCGGTCCACGATGTCGTCGAGATGCTCCGTGTGAAGGCCAACAGCGTCGTCGTGGGTGATCCGCTCGCGGACACGACGACGATGGGCCCGATGGCCACCTGTGAACATCATCAGAGGGTTCTGCAACGAGTCCGCGCGGGCCGGGAGGAGGGCGGCCGGTTGGTCTTCGGTGGCGAACGGCCGACCGAGCCGGCGCAGGGGTGGTATGTGACGCCGGCGTTGTTCGTGGGAGAAAACTCGATGTCGATCGCCCGCGAGGAGATCTTCGGTCCGGTGGTGACGATCCTGCCGTACGATCACGTCGACGAGGCGGTCGCTATTGCGAACGACTCCCCCTTTGGGCTCGGCGGGAGCGTGTTCTCCCGCGACGACGAGCGGGCCCGGGTAGTCGCCGCACAGTTGGACACGGGCAGCGTCACGATCAACGGGTACACCACGAATCTGCTTGCACCACGTGATCCACACAAGGATTCCGGAATCGGTTCGGTGACCGGGGCAGCGGGATATCAGAACTTCCGGACCAGCCGGCTGGTCAACCTCCGTGCCGGCGGCCGCGCGTGGCGGCCGACAGAGCTGTTCGCCGACGCGGAGTAATGCACACCGGCCCTCAGCACACCCGAGCCACAGCGGCACGAGTGGTCACTGTGGGCCGGCGCCGTACTGCAACACCGCTCGATCGAACCCACCAATCAGGCTCGACGAGAATCCGTCGAGGACAACAAAGGAGAAACGTTCGTGTACATCACACTGTCGCGCTTTCGCGTCGAAGGAGACGGGCAGGCCTTCGATAATTGGCTACTGCCCTTGGCCGACAAGCAGCGCGCATTACCCGGAAATGTCATGTACCAGGTACTGCATGACCCTCAGGACCCGCAGGCACGCGTGCTCACCGAGGTTTGGGAGACCGAGGACGACCACATCGCCCACCTAACCGACCCCGATCACGTCGAGATCATCGCTCTGGGGTCAGAGCATGGAATGCGCGATGTTTACGTCCATCACTGGAGCCGTGCTGAGGGGCACATCGAGCGCGGTCGCAACCGCACCGAGCACCGACTCGCCGATCGCGACGAACGGTCCGACATGTACCACTTGATCGACGAGCTCCGCACCGCGCGAGGGCTTCCCACTAGCTGATTCACGATCACCGGCATCGAGCACCGTATGTTCGCTGCCGAGGTGGATGGACGGGCGGGATAAGACTGTGGTGTCACATCGCCATCGGGCACCAGCGCCAGGGACATACTGGCCCCGTCCGCCTTCATCTCGTGGCGGCTCGGGCTCTCATCCTTGATGGGAGGACGTCGGCTGAACGCATGTGCGCAGTGTCCGTTGCCGCGCGATTCGCCGGGAGTACCCGGCTGGCGGTTGGTGATCATCAGCGGTGGATGCGCGCGGGCGCATCCACCCACGCCCGGATCTGGTCCTCGAATCCCAACAGTTGATCTCCAGCGGCACCGTGCCCGTTCGGACAGATCGTGCCGCGTCGCCGCGGTCACCGCCCCGATCAGCCATCGTCCAGCGCCTCGATTCCCGTCGGTGCGCTGCAGACCCGCGGCCTGCGCGGCCTCGACATGCCCGGCGCGGTCTTACGGTCCGCCTAGCACTGCGCCGCAATCGTGCCCACCCCTGGTGGGCTGGATCCGGGCATCCGATCCAGACCCTGGAGCACATCTTTGACGTACCGATCATTGGCCTCTCGAAACGCGATGCCCGTCCCTCCGTTGCCGGGAATACCGACACGACGATCAAACGACCCATCCGAAGGGACTCCGACGGGCCGCGCCGAGTGGTCCCACGACATGCAATCCGAATGGTCCCATGACAATGGCCGAAATCAGGTCAGCACGGTCCCATGCTCAGGTCGGGCGAGACCATAGAATGCCCAAGGAAGGTTCATGACGACCAGGAAGACAGGGCTGGATCCGCGGTCTACCGCGCTACTTGTCCTCGACATCCAGGACGGTATCGTCGCGTCATTGCCCGATCCGCAGCCGTTGCTCGACTCCGTTTTCCGGGCGATCACTTGCGCGCGGTCCGCAGGCGCCACGGTAGGTTATCTGCGGGTGGCGCTGACCGAACGGGACCGCACCGCCGTTCCACCAACGAACATCACATTCACCGCCATTTCCGGGACGAAGCTGCTGGTCGAGGGCGACCCGTCTACGGGGATCCACAGCCGCGTGACCCCTGCGCCGGGTGATCTGGTCGTCCGCAAAACACGGATCGGGGCGCTGTCCACCACCGACCTCGATGACCAACTCACGCGTCGGGGCATCACTACCGTCGTACTTGCCGGGATCAGCACGGGCGGTGTCGTACTCAGTACGGTCGCAGACATGGCGGACCGCGATTATGGCGTGTACGTCCTCAGCGACGCCGTCGCCGACATGGACCCCGAAGTCCATCGGGTTCTCGTTGAGAAGGTCTTCCCTACCCGCGCGCGTGTAATCAACGTCGACAGGCTACGCATCTTACTCACCGGACTCTGAACCCTACTTGGATCCGACCTGTTCTWTTAATTTAACGTGCTCGCCGATCGATGTGTTCTCACCATCCGCGCGGCGCGCAGGACGCCCACCGTGGAGTCGGTGTATCTCCGCAACGTAACGATATGTGTATTGCCTTGTTCTAGAGGACTTCTGGTGCTGTTCAGGATGCCGCCATCATGTCGGACGGCGTAGTGCAACCCCAAGTAGCTGAGAAACTCCGCTATAGCGGGAATCGGCGTAGCCAGATTCTGGGTCAAGTTTTCGGTGTTCGGGTCGTGTTTGGCTGCTTGATGTGTTTCAGGCTTCGAATTGTGCTGCGGCGACGAAGAGATCGACCCGTCCCGAGGCCGGGGGCGTCGAACATCTGCGTCGGGGAGAACTCCGCCTGCAGGATGGACAGGTCGTAGCGGTAGCCGACGTCCCGATCGGCATCGGTGCAATGGACCCATCGGAGAATCGCCAGCCACTTGCACAGCAGCGCGTCGATCCGGCTGTCGCCCTTCCCGTCAACGCCAAACTGTGCATCGCCGGCCACCACCGAGCTCGGCGTCAGACGGCGAAGGGCGGTGCTAGTGTTCACCGTACTCGACAGCGCATTCGCGGAATTACGCCCCGATCTACAGCACAATCTGTGACCGGTTGACCGATTCGACGCCAAGGACGAACGGGTCGAAGTCGGCGTCGATGCAGCCAATCCGGCTGCCATCCGGTGGCAGGTTGCTCGACCACCCGAAAGGCACACCCGAGTCGAGAGCCTCCTCGATCATCGACTGTGCCCGTCTGGGTTTCGTGCCGAACGCGGCCTCATCACCGATTTCGGCCGCCGGCTGCGGTCTCCGGCAGATCAGTGCTTGCCGATTACGACTGGGTCGTCGAGCGATGCGGTGCCCTCCCCGGCGCGGATGTTCGATGCCACCAGATACTTTCCTGTCTCGACGATCTCGATATTCTTGCCATCGGGGTCCTTGAGGATCATGAATTTCGATCCCGCAACAGGTCCGTGTTCGGTCACCTGAGGCTTTGCGTGGATCGTGTATCCCTTTGCCGTCCACTCGTGGTATGCCGCATCGATGTCTTCGACCGACAGGCACGGGTACGCATAGCCGATGTCGTCCTGACGTCCGTCGAATTCGGCACGACGGACAGGGTGGAACTCGATCAGCTCGAAGATCACATCCCCGATGGCTAGGAGCGCAACTCGCTGCTCGTGTTCGGGCAGGCCGAGGGCTTGAGCCGTGTCTGCTCCCGACTTCACGTGCAGAGCCATCCCGGGGACCACGCCGAACGCATCCTCGAAGAACGCGAGAGTGCGCTCGAGACTTGTAACGGTGATGCCGATGTGATGGAACTTGACTTGTACTGCCATCTTTCACTCCAGTCTTCGGTGATATCTTCTTTTGACAGACGATCGGGCATATGGGCTGTGAACTCCCGAACGTTGCGAATTCCGTTGTCACAAATCCAGTACGAGGCGTGGGGTCTTCGACCGTCCCACGCAAATCATCATGGTGGCGCCCTCTGCTCGTTCTTCCGGGGACAGCAATTCGTCGTGATGTTCGGGTCGCCCCGCGAGTACCTTCGTTTCACATGCCCCGCAGATGCCTTGTTCACAGGAGAATTCAACATCGCCGATTGCGTCGATCACGACATCAAGTATCGATCGGTCTGCGGGCACAGTGACCGTTACTCCGGACCGACTAAGTTCCACCTCGAACGCTTGCCGCTCCCCCTGCGGCTCGTCGGGCGCTACGAACCGCTCGATGCGTAGCTCGATGTCGTCGCGGGTCGCGGACACTTCATGCTCGATCGCCGCCAGCATTGGTGCTGGTCCGCAGCAGTACACTGCTGCCCCCGCTGGGGCGTCTCGCACGACCGCTTGCAGATCTGGGAATCCTGCGTCGTCCTGCGGGACGAGCTCGACGCGGTCGCTACCCAACGCAGTGAGGTCATCGGTGAATGCCATTCGGTCGAGGGAGCGCCCCCCGTAGACAAGACGCCACGGCAAACCACGTGCTTCGATCTCTCTTACCATTGCGGAAATTGGGGTGATTCCGATTCCGCCGGCAACGAACACGTATTTCTCTGCGTTGACCAGGGGGAACCGGTTTCGTGGCGGCCGGATCCCTACAAGCGTGCCGGGCAGTAGGTGCTCGTGAACCTCCATCGATCCGCCACGGCCGTTGGCGACCCGGTGTACCGCGATGTGATACGTGTCAAGACGGCTTGGATTGCCGCACAATGAGTACTGGCGGGTTAGCCCGGAGGGAAGTACGAGGTCCACGTGTGCGCCCGGGGACCATGGGGGTAGCTGTGAACCGTCTGTGGGGCACAGTTCCAGCGCGACGACATCCAGTGCCACGTGTTCTCGACCGACGACTTGCACCGGAACCACCGCATTGGCATTGGTCGGGTTCTCGGTAGATTCTTTGTCGATCACGTTCACACCACCACAATCTTCTTCGAGAAGTCGCAAATCACCACAATCTCCTTAGGGCTTCCCGCCCGCATCGCAGGGCGAACAGTGCGCCCGGCCCAGCGGCTAGCCGCGGAGTCGGCGCGGGAGTTCCGGATCGCCCCAATTCAGATTGGTTAGTACTTACTACATTAAGTGGCCGACACCACACCGTCAAGGTCGACACCGCCATGCTGACGCCTTTCAGGAAAGCAGTTGATCGCGGCGAATCTTGCCCAGATCGTTGCGTGGCAGCGAGTCGACGAAACGAACCTCGGTTGGCCGCTTGTACGGTGCTAACCGCTCTGCCGCCCAGTGGATCACCTCGTCAGAGGACAGCCCGTCAGCAACGACAAATGCAACGACCGACTCACCCCACTCCTCGGACGGGCGGCCAGCGACTGCCGCCTCGACCACGGCTGGATGACGACCAATCACCTCCTCGACCTCGCGGGGATAGACGTTGTAGCCTCCCGAGATGATGAGCTCCTTCGACCGCCCCACGATGGCGAGGTAGCCGTCGGCGTCGAACTCCCCCAGGTCACCGGTCCGGAACCAGCCGTCGTCCGTAAAGGACTCCGCCGTAGCAGTCGGGTTGTTCAGGTATCCACCGAACACACTCGGTCCGCGCAGCTCGATCTCACCGGCACCGCCCAGGCCATCGGTTGCGAGGCGCACCTCGACACCGGGGAGTGGGATCCCGACTGTTCCCGGCTTACGCCCGCCGTCATACGGATTCGATATCGTGATGACCGTCTCCGTCATTCCGTACCGTTCGAGGACGCGCTGGCCGCAGCCGCTCTCGATTTGGGCATGAAGCTGCGCAGCGAGTGGAGCGGATCCAGATACGCACAGCCTCAATCGACGCAGCGCGGGGAGTTGGGGTCCATTCGCGAGCCTGTGGTACATGGTGGGTACGCCAAAGAACATCGTGCCGCCCGCCTGGGCCGCGTCCGCGACCGCTCCGGGGGAGAACCTGGGAATCAACTCTATCGACGCTCCTGACACCAACGAGCCATTGATACCCATCCCGAGCCCGTGCAGATGAAACAGGGGCAGCGCGAGAATGAGGCGGTCCTCTGGGCTCCACCGCCAGGCCAGCCGGACCGACTCAGCCGACGCGAGCAGGTTTCCGCTGGTCAGGACGGCACCCTTGGGTGCGCCGGTCGTCCCCGAAGTGTGACAGATCAATGCCGGCGTGTCGCGATCAGCGGCGTCGAGTGTGGGCACCCCACCGCTGGCCGGCAGGCGGACATCACATCCGGTGATGACAATCGGCTCGGTCGACGCTTCGGATACCAGTTGCCCCCGTCGCTTGTCGTCGACAATAGCGGCGCGTGGAGTCGTGTTTTGGACGACGTGTCGGATCTCGGTCGGCCCGTACGCCGTGTTGACCGGCACAACCACCAAGGACATTCGGTGCGCGGCAACGTACGCCACGAGCATGTCGATCGAAGGACCGGACGAGAGGATGAGCCGGTCACCTGCGACCAGACCGGCAGCGGCTAGTCGGGCCGCGACGGCGGCGGATCGTTCCTCGAGTTCGTCGGCACGAATCTGCGAGCCGTCCTCGGCTCGGGCGACCACCGCATCGGGATTCTCCAACCATCGCGCGTGCCACGCGCGCGGCAGCGATTCTTCGCTAAGCACGTCCGTCGCCAACACGTCGAGCGGTAGATGTCGGGCCGTGGCCGTAGTGGCCGGCCAGGCATGTGTCACGGTTTCCATCGGTGTGCATCCTCCACGCAATTTGTTTAGCACTCACTATCGGAGATGTCCATTGAACGGCGACAATTGGTTCGATAGAACTTGCCGGTACCGCATCGGACGACCCGAAAGGCTGGACTATCGCTCAGATAAGTATGTATAGTACAAACTCCAGCAAAGGAGGTTGGGGTGTTCAAATTCGTCGCCTTCGATCAGGCCGGCTACGTCCGGGAAGATGCCCATGGTTTCGACAGCCACGTCTTCTTCGGGGACCGCAAGGCGGAGGGGCCCGGTCCGCAGATCTACATCAACGCAGTCGACCCGGGTGTCAAACTCGCCGCACATTTCCATCGCATCGATCAGTTCCAGGTCTTCTTCGGCACCGAAGGGGCGGTGTTCCAGCGCAAGCCCATTCCGTCGGTGTTTGTGCACTACACAGACGCATACTCGTCCTACGGTCCGTTTTCCGCCGCACCGGACGCGCCGTTGCTATATGCAACGATCAGGGCGAAGTCCAGCAACTATGGCGGCGTCATGCCGGGCGCGCGCACCGAGCGACCGCACGTCGGCCGGCGCCAGCTCTCGAAGTCTGTGGATGGTTGGCAACCGAGCGAGCTCCCCGGAACCGGTACCTACGAGACGGTGGAGATTTTCCCACGCGACCAGGACGGTCTTGCGGCAACACTCGTGCGGCTCGGTGCTGGGGCGACGTACGCTACCCCGTCGACGTCCGCAACGGCTGGCCGCGCGTGGTGCGTCCTCGCCGGTGACATCCTAACGTCCGACCAATCCAGAGGCCCCCGGTCGATCGGCTGGCAGGACCACTCCGACGATGACGATGTCGCGACGCTCACCGCAGGCGCGGACGGCGCGAGCCTACTCGCGCTCGACTTTCCATGGCCCGCCACCGACACCGTGACCGTGGATCCGACCTAGCAGATCCGTATTTGTGACGCCGTCCGCCCGATCAGTCCGGTAGGACGGCGTCACAGTCGCGTGTGCACAACCGGAGGGCGTACCCCGCCAATCCCCCTGCCACGACCGAGAGGACCCCCGATGAGTTTGCCCGTCTCCCTGAGCAGAGGCCTACGCCTGCCCGTAATCGCCTCACCGATGTTCATCGTGTCAGGGCCCGAACTGGTGGTCGCGCAATCGACTTCCGGTGTCGTCGGCTCCATCCCATCACTCAACGCGCGCCCACAGGCCGTCCTTGCAGACTGGCTCGCCCGAATCGGGGACGATCTGGCCGCACACGATGCCGCGCACCCCGACCGCCCATCCGCGCCCTACGCAGTCAACCTGGTCGTGCATCGCAGCAACGACCGCCTCGACTCCGACCTCGATACCATCGTCCGTCACCGAGTCCCGATCGTCATAACCTCACTCGGGGCCCGTCCGGAGGTCAACGATGCAATCCATTCGTACGGCGGGGTCGTCTTGCACGATGTCATCAACAATGCATTCGCGCATAAGGCCGTCGACAAGAATGCCGATGGCCTGATTGCCGTCGCGACAGGAGCCGGCGGACACGCAGGCACGCAATCGCCGTTCGCACTGCTCCAGGAGATCCGTGACTGGTTTGACGGGCCACTCGTGCTTTCGGGTGCGATCTCGCACGGGCGCGCGATACTCGCAGCCCAAGCCGCAGGCGCGGACCTTGCTTACATCGGCTCAACCTTTATAGCGACCGACGAGGCGAATGCCGATATCGCGTATAAGCAGATGATCGTAGACTCCACCGCCGCCGACATCGTGTACTCGAATCTGTTTACCGGCATCCATGGGAACTATCTGCGACCGAGCATCCTCGCGGCCGGTCTCGATCCCGACAACCTGCCCTCCTCCGATCCGACTGCTATGAACTTTGCGGAGAAGTCGCAGGTGAGTATCGTCAGTGAATCGAAACCGTGGCGCGATATCTGGGGTGCTGGGCAGGGCATCGGCGCGGTCAATTCAATTCAGCCAACCGCCGCTGTCGTGGACAGGCTGGTCGACGAGTACGCCGACGCACGGCGTCGACTGGTCGGCAGCAGCGAGTACGGGCGCCTGACGCAACCGTCCTAACCGAGCATTGCAGCGAAACTGACGGCACCGACCCCRTAYGGGGTCGGTGCCGTCAGTCGTTGGGGCATCGCGGCGAAACCGCGCGACACGGATGAACCGAAACGACGCCTCATCCCTGCCGGCGAGGGGTGAGGCGTCGTTGGGTGTGGCTGTCGAGGTCGTCAGGGACGTCGGCTCGGTGCTACTACCTGCGTGAGGCGACGCATCCAGCTTCCGGACGTGGGCATCCCCGACCGCGCCACGCGCACGGATTGGAACCCGACTGCGATCAAGAGCGCAACTCCGTTCGCTACCTCGGTCACCCAGAACGGCGCGCCACCGAGTTCGAGCCCTTTGACGACGATCGCGAGGGTGTAGACGGCGAGCAGTGTGCCCCACACGTTGTAGGTCCCCGGTTTGACCTGAGTGGAGCCGAAGAACATCGCGGCCGCCGCCGGGAAGAGATAGTGCGGGCCGATTGCAAAGTCTCCGGTACCCACGCGTGAGGACACAAGGACGCCTGCAATTCCTGCGAGCAGCGCGCTGGCGACGAATGTCAGGAAGATCAGTCTCCGCACCTGCAAACCGGCCAACCGCGCCGCCTCGGTGTTCCCGCCAATGGCGTAGAGGTAGCGGCCGAGTGGGGTGTGACGGAGCACGTACCACAGCACGACGGCGATGATGATCAGATAGTAGAAGACTACCGAGACACCGAAGATCTCGTTTTGCGAGAGGGCGAGGAAGCTCTGGGGCAATCCGAAGATCTGCTGACCGTTGAATGCGGCTGACCCGACTGCCTCAATCATCGACATCGTCGCAATGGTTGCGATCACCGATTCGATGCGGATGACGGTGATCAGGAATGCGTTCAGCACACCGATCAGTGAGCAGAAGGCGAGCGCGATCACGATCGCCGCCGGCCAGGGCACGCTCCCGCTGGTCATCAGCCACGCGCACACGAGCGAGCTGACGCCGACGGTCGCGCCGACGGTCAGGTCGAAGTTGTGCGTCGTATAGGGGATGAGGAAGGCCAGCGCGACGAGTGCGGTGATCGCCTGCTGGTACAGGAGCGATTTGAAGGTCGTCTCGGTGTAGAAGAGGTCGGGAATCCAGAACGCGAATACGATCATCGCGAAACCTGCGACATATAGGGCGCTGACCTTACTCGGCGAGAGTACGGACAGGACGTGCGAGAGTGTCTTCCGCGGTGGCGATGGCGTTTTCACGCCGTGATCGGGCAAGGGATCAGTGGTGGGCGTCGTTGTGGAGTCGTTGACGAGGTGTTCGCTCATGATGACCTATCGGAGAGTGCCGGGCCGGCTCGATGTGTTCAGGAAGCGCAGGAGGCAAGCAATTCGTGCTGGGTAAGACGATCGCCGGACAGCTCGTCGACGACCTTTCCTCGGCGCATGACGACAACGCGATGGCATACGTCCGGCAAGTCTTCCGGCTCTGCAGTACACAACAGGACCGCTGTGCCGTTGGCGGCCGATTCGCGCAACAGTTCGTAGATGGCGCTCTTCGCGCCCACGTCGATCCCTTGGGTCGGCTCGTCGAGGACGAGCACCTTCGGGTCGAGGCGTAGGGCGCGTGCGAGCAGGGCTTTCTGCTGGTTGCCGCCGCTGAGGGTCGAGATAACTCGCTCTGGGTCGGACGGTCGCAGGCCGACTGCGTCGATCCACTTTTGGGCTTCATTCGTCTCGGTCGCCCGACTGAGTGTCGCGTGGCGCCATAGCGGTCTCAGTTGGGCAAGTGTGATGTTCTCGCGAACAGTGAGATTCGGTATCACGCCGCGGCGCAGCCGGTCGCTCGGGACGACGGCGATGCCCTGATGTATCGATCGCCGAGGTGAATCCGCTGTGACCGGATGCCCGGCGATCTCTACTACTCCACTTGTTCGTGGATTGGCGCCGAAGACTGCGTCGGCGAGGAGCTCGCGGCCAGACCCCAACATTCCTGCCACACCGACGATTTCACCGAATCTTACGTCGATGTCGATGTCTTCGAGCCCGGGAGTGCGTAGTCCGCGGCATTGCAGTGCAATGCCGGAGCGCGGCGTGGCCAGGGAGCGCGGCGTGGACAGTCGGTCCCCGATCATCATCGTGACGAGTTCCTCGCGGGTGAGCACGTCCGTCTCGCGAGTGCCGACCAGACGTCCGTCCCGTATGACTGACACCCGGTCGGCGAACTCGAAGACCTCGTCGAGACGGTGGGTGATGTAGAGGACACCTGCCCCTCGTGCGACAACCGAGCGGATCGACTTGACCAGGACCTCGACCTCGTCGTGAGGCAGTGCCGCGGTCGTCTCGTCGAGGACCATGAGCCCGTACTCCGTTTTCCATCCCAGCAGACCGCGTGCGATTGCGACGATCGCCCGTTCACTGGCGGTCAGCGTGGTGATCGGCGCTTCGAGGTCGAGGTGGCCCAAGTCGAATCCGTCGAGAACTGACTGGACGCGGGCGCGGGCGTGGCGCCAATCAATCTTGCCGAAACGGTTGGTGCGGTAGCCGTGTGACAACCCTATGTTGTCGAGGATGCTCAGCGACTCCACTAGACCGAGGTCTTGGTGGACGAAGTGTGTCCGTGTGCGTGCCTCGGCGTTGAGTGGGAAGCCCGACTCTTGTCCGAACACCGACGCCGTGGCCCCGGGTTCGGGTGTATGGAATCCGGACAATACTTTGGCGAGTGTGGATTTGCCGGATCCGTTCTGACCCACGATCGCGTGGATCTCTCCGGAGCGGACTTTGAGGTTTACCGCATCGAGAACGGTGTTGCCGCCGAACGCCTTCGAGACGTTTCGGATGTCGAGAGCGAGCGGCACGGATTCAGGCGACTCATTCATTGTGGGGTGCCTTTCCCCCAGATTCGGGCGAAGTGCTCGTCCAGCTCTGGCAGGACGATCGTTCCTTCTTGGTTTACGTTGGCGCTACCGACATTCGCCGGGGTCAGCAACTGGGTGGGCATCAACCACTCGTCTGCCGTCTGCATGGAGCCGCCGAGCATGCCCCGTGCCAGCGCGTCGATCGCGACGTATGCCATGTACGGATGGGTGTAGGCGAGGTCGGCGGCCTCGGTACCCTGATTGAGGTATTGGATGTTGCTGGCTCCGGCGCTTTGGGTGGACAGCTTGACGTCGCTCAGGCCCGCGGCACGCAGTGCGTCGGGCACGCCTGTGACCATGTCTCCGAACGCCAGGAAGACGTACTTGACGTCGGGATGCGACTGCAGGTAGCTGACCACCGTGCCTGGCAGGTCTTTGCCTATCGACGAGAAACCTTTGACGTCGACGACCTCGACTCCGCATCCGGGGCACGTGTCGTTCAGGCGGGCGCGGTAGGTATCGCCGATTGCCGACAGCGTCCGCTGCACGGGGATTGTGAATACGACGCTTGATCCAGTTCCGTTGCTGTCGGCCACCATCCAGTCGGCCGCGTCCTCGGTGATCTGTTTGACTACCCGGCTCGACGACATGACGTTGACCGAGCGTGACGTCCACGCTGGGTCGTCCGTGATCGCGCCGAGCACGATCGGAACGCCGCGGCCGGCGATCTGGTCGAACTGGGCCTGCCACAGGCTGGGATCGCGGCTGTTGACGTAGAGTCCGTCAAGGTTGGGGTCGCGGGCGATCTCATCGAACGTGTCTGTGATCTTCTCCGACGTCGTGTCGACGTTGCGGATCTCCACTTCGATGCCGAGCTGTTCCGCCGCGTGTCGGAACAATGCGTCGTTGGCCGAGCCTTTCGCGGTTGTCGGCAAGACCACGACGATGCGCTTGCCGGCGGGGTTCCCGGGGAGCGGACCCGGGTCGTAGTCGACGGTTGGTGGCTGTTCGAGTTGGGCGACCCGTGCCCTCGCATTGTCGATGTTTTCCTGGGGTGTGGTCCCTCTGTCTGCACTGCTTCCGGAGCTCGAACATGCTGCGCTCGCACTGATCACCAGTGCTGCTCCCGTGATGACTGTGCCGATCCGGCGGCCGATTGTTCGCACTGCCACTCCTCTGAGTCGTTCTCGAGCCCAGCAGGCCGAGTGTGTCGTACGACACACTATGACGCCCGAGATCCACATGTCAAGTAAGTACTATCCTTCATTATCGAAATTGAAGTTTGGTGCTCAGCAGTCGTTTTGAGCGATCACAATCGAATCGAGTGGAGCGATAGTCCCACTTAAGAACTCCGCTCTCACGTCACGTGCAGTCGCCGAGAGAAGGCAGATACCAAAGGACGTCGCCGCGCAGCGCAGACGCCTCCCCGGACGATTCGTCGCGCGCGGGGTCGCGCTGGTTAGGACCATTCACGTTCGCTGGTCATCGGATTCGAGGCACATCCCGCGAGTTCCGCAAGGATGCTCGGACACCGAGAGGGTCGCACGTTGAAACCGCCTCGTCAGATGGCCGACGAGGCGGTTTCAACGTGCGAGAACTTCAGGCGCCCGAGCGTGTACCGATAACTGCGGATCAGATTCCGATACGGCTGGCGAGTTGTTC
Source organism: Rhodococcus sp. P4_B6 (assembly GCF_056402215.1). Lineage (NCBI taxonomy): Bacteria > Bacillati > Actinomycetota > Actinomycetes > Mycobacteriales > Nocardiaceae > Rhodococcus > Rhodococcus sp. P4_B6. The sequence goes on from NZ_JBFUHV010000003.1 coordinate 110,872, forward strand.
CCGATGGTAGGTCGGGTCACCGAACAGCAGTTCGCTCGTCTTGGCACGTTTGAAATACAGGTGCGCGGGGTGCTCCCAGGTGAACCCGATACCGCCGTGGATCTGGATGTTCTCGGCGGCCGCATGGAGGTATGCCTCGGAGCAATAGGCCTTGGCGAGGCTCGCGACCGCCGGCAGTTCGTCTTCCCCGCTGGCGGCGATCCATCCGCCGTAGTACGCGGCGGATTTTGCCGACTCGACTTCGAGCAGCATATCGGCGCACTTGTGCTTGATCGCCTGGAATGTACCGATGGGCTTGCCGAACTGCACTCGCGTTTTCGCGTACTCGACGGACATCTCCAATACGAATTGGGCGCCGCCGACCTGCTCTGCGGCGAGGGCCACGGCGGCCAGATCGAGCATGTGCGAGAGTGCGCTCCAGCCGTCTCCGTCCCGACCGATCAGCCGCGCGGGCGTCTGCGTAAACGTGATTCGGGCCTGCTTTCGCGTCTGGTCCATGGTTGTGAGCGGTTCCACCACGAGCCCCGGCGCCCCCGCCGCTGCCGCGAACACCGATACCCCGGCCGCCGTGCGTGCAGCGACGAGGATCAAGTCGGCGACCGCCCCGTCGAGTACATACAACTTCTCGCCCGTCAGTTGCCAGGAATCGTCCGTCTCAATGGCGCTCAGCTGTACACCCTCGGCATCCCAGCGTCCGGAATGTTCGGCGAGAGCGACTGTCGCGATGGTTTCTCCCGAGGCGAGGCCTGGCAGGTAGTCCGCGCGGGCGCTGTCGTCGTCGACGGCCAGCAAGAGGTTCGTGGCGAGCGCGACGGTTGAGAAGAATGGTCCGCAGTACAGCGCCCGTCCCATCTCTTCAAACACGAGGACCAGTTCTGGGTAGCCGAATCCACCGCCTCCGAACTCCTCGGGGATTGCAAGCCCTTGCAAGCCCATCTGTTCGGCTGCCTGTCGCCATACGGCGGGGTCGTAGCCCTCAACCGTCTCCATCAGCCGGCGGACCTCCGACTCCGGCGACTTCGCCTGCAGGAATCTGCGGACGGTTGCGCGCAGTTCCTCCTGGTCGGCATCGAAGGTGAAGTTCATTGCTGTCTCCGCTTCCTACGGTCGAATGTCGGGGACCGCCCGCGGCTGGTCCACCTCTCCCCCGTCGTACGGGGTTCACAAAGCCTGTCCGGATTCGCTGGACGGTGATCGAGCGGTCACGCGGCCAGCGGCTGCCCCGGGCCCCGTCGAATTCGCTGGCAGGGCCCGGGTGCGTACTACTGCTTGGGCAACCGCGCGTACCCTCGCGGTCCCTCGTACACGTTGGACCCGACGTCCTTGAACAGTCCGCCGTGCTCGGCAACCAGTTCGTCGATTGTCCACTGACCGTCCTTGACGATCAGGTCGGCCACATGGGGCAACCTGACGTGTGCAAYGATCCCGCCGTACACGATGAAGGTCTGGCCAGTGATTTCGGCGGCAGCATCGGTACCGAGGAACGCGACGAACGGTGCGATGTTCGACGGATCCATCGCGTCGAAGACACCGTCGACGACCTTGAATTCGCCCGCACGGTTCGATCCGTCGAAGGTCGTGGTGGTCAGTCTCGTTCGCGCGCGCGGTGCGATCGCGTTGACCGTGACCCCGTACTTGGCCGTTTCCTTTGCCACCGCGATGGTGAACGACACGATGCCCAACTTTGCCGCGTCGTAGTTCGACTGGCCGGCGTTACCGAACAACCCCGACTCGCTCGTGGTGTTCACGATCGCGCGGTGCTTGGTTGTACCCGCTTTCGACTGCTCGCGCCAATGCGCGGTTACCGCGCGCGTCGGCAGGTAGTGGCCGAGGATGTGCACATCGATCACCGACGCCCACTGCTTTGGTTCGGAGCTGAATACCATGCTGTCGCGGAGGATTCCGGCGTTGTTGACGAGGATGTCGACGTCGCCATAGGTTTCGAGCGTCTGCTTGACCAGTCGCTCGGCCCCGGCCGGATCGGCGACGTTGTCGAAGTTCGGTGTGGCCTCGCCACCGAGCGCGCGAATCTCGTCGCACACGGTCGCAGCGGGCCTTTCGTCGCTGCCTTCGCCGTTCCAGTCGCCGCCCATGTCGTTGACGACGACCTTCGCGCCTGCCGCGGCCAATGCGAGGGCTTCCTCACGTCCGATGCCACGTCCAGCACCGGTGACGATTGCTACCTTGCCGTCGAGCTGTCCCATGTTCTGTGTCTCCGTTCTCGGTTCGGGTGAAAATTGAATTACGCTGCGCGTTCGAGGATGTGGATGCCGCATGCGGAACCCAGCCCGATGACATGGGCGAGGCCGACCCGTGCACCGTCGATCTGACGTTCGCCTGCCTCGCCGCGCAGGTGGGTGGCGACCTCGTAGAGGCCGGCCACGCCGGTGGCTCCGATCGGGTGGCCCTTCGAGATCAGGCCGCCGGAGACGTTGACCGGGGTCGATCCGTCACGGCGCGGTGCACCCGAGTCGATGAACTCGCCGGCGCCGCCGGGCTCGCACAGGCGCAGGTTGTCGTAGTGCACCAGCTCCGCGGTCGCGAAGCAGTCGTGCAACTCCACCAGGTCCAGCTCGGCTGGTCCGACACCGGCCACCTCGTAGGCCTTGTCGGCTGCCTGGCGGGTGAGTGTGTTGATGTCGGGCATCGCGTGACCGGTTGGGGTGTAGGGGTCGGTCGTGAGGATCGAGGCACTGATCTTGACACTTCGGTCGCGTTGCGCGGCGTCGAGGGACCGACGCTTCTCGTCCGAGACGAGCACCAGGGAGGCCGCTCCGTCCCCGGTGGGGCAACACATGAGGACGCTGTTGGGATAGGCGATCATCTCGGCGGCCATGATCGCTTCGACGTCATAGACATCGCGGTACTGGGCGAGCGGGTTGAGCGAGGAGTGGTAGTGATTCTTCTCGGCGACCTTGGCGAACTGCCGGAATGTGACGTCGTGCTGGCGGGCATAGTCCATGCCGGCCTGGGCAAACACCCCCGGCATGAGGCCGGTCCCGAGGATCCCTTCGGTTCCCATTACCGCGTCAAATCGGCCACCCGGGGTATACACTTTGCGGTCGGAACGAGCCTTTGCGCCCGCCCCGAGCATCCCCATCTTGCCCATCTTCTCAACGCCGACGACGAGCGCGACATCGGCCTCGCCCGCCTGGATCGCCAGGTGGGCGGCTCGCACGGCCGTCGCGCCCGTCGCGCAGGCGTTGAAGACGTTGTACGTCTCGATTCCCGTTTGACCGATCTGCTTTTGGATTCTCTGGGCGACCATCCCGCTCGACTCGTAGGCGTTACCCACGGCGAAGACCTGAACGTCGCCCATCGTCATGCCGGCGTCCGCGAGCGCGGCCTGTGCTGCGGTGGCACCGAGATCGATCAGGTCCATGTCCGGGAGACGGCCGAACCGTGTCATTGCTGCACCGACGATCCAGGTGGATTGCTTACTCATCAGTCGAACTCCCTCACTGTTCCTGGATGTATCCGAATGCGACGGCCTCCGTGCCGTCGTCGTCCACGCCGGCCACGAATGTTGTGAGCCGGACACGCCCGCCGATGTTCACGGCGTCAGGGTCCGGCTGGACGTCGACGAGGTTGGCCTTGATCACTCCGCCGCCGTCGAGTTCGACCACCGCCGAGACGTACGGCGCGGGCACCTTCGGCGCCGCGCGGTGCACGATCGTGTAGCTGCGGATGTAGCCGGTGTTCGCGACCGGGTGCCGCTCGAATTCGGTTGCACTGCAGCGTGCACAACCATTCCTGCGATCGAAGAACAACGCGCCGCACGCGACGCAGCGCTGCGCGACCAGGTGCGGTTCATCGTCGAGCACCAGATAGCCGACCATGGGGATCTTGGCAGTTGTTACGGTCATGACCTCATCCTAGGTAGTAAAGTAAGTACTCCACAACTATAAGTTTCACGCAGCTGCGGACCCAGACCTTCGGCGGTGGCAATTCTCACTTCGGGACGTGGTGCACAGACGTGCGGAAACACCGACTCGAGGGTGCACGATCGGGCGACTCAGCAGATTCCGACACGTTCGATGATTGAGACAGAGAAGCGCACTGCTGTAGTGTCTACTTTCATTCGTCGACGGGACGATCGAACTCCGGAAAACTTGGGAGCGACGCGGTGACCCTCGAAATTGAGCTCGGCCCCGAGGCCGACATTTTTCGCGCAGAAGTGCGGAACTGGCTAGAGACCAACAGACCTGCCGAACTGATCGGCGTGGACCCCGACCATGCCACGACCGCCCAGAATGCGGCATTGGCCGACTGGGCCGAAACTGTCCACCGGGCCGGTCTGATGTGCATTTCATGGTCGGTTGAACATGGCGGGCGAGGCCTCTCCTCTATCGAGATGTCGGTATTGGACGAGGAATTCGCACGGGCTGATGTCCCACGACCGACCCGCGGCGTCGGCGAATGGCTGGTCGCGCCTGCGATCATGGCCTGGGGTACGGACGAGCAGAAGAAGTACTTTCTTCCGCGGATTCTCGATGGCACCGACGTTTATTGCCAGGGGTTCTCCGAGCCGGAAGCCGGCTCAGACCTTGCCTCACTCCGTACGGCGGGGCGCATAGACGGTGATGAGATCGTCGTGAGCGGACAGAAGGTGTGGACGTCCGGCGCCACTCGCGCGAACATGCTGTTCTGTCTGTGTCGCACCGACCCTGATGCTCCGCGGCATCGCGGGATCTCCTACGTACTGATCCCGATGCGGCACCCGGATGGCTCGGCGAACGGTATCGAGCTACGCCCGATCCGACAGATGACCGGCGACTCCGATTTCACGGAGACGTTTCTCGATGAAGCGCGTGCGCCCGTCGACAACATCATCGGAGGCGTGAACAACGGGTGGAACGTCACGATGACGACGTTAGGGAGCGAGCGTGCGGGTAGCACAACAACGCAGCACCTTCCCTTTGCACGCCAGTTGCGGATGGCGATTGAGCTCGCACAATCCAATGGGACCAACACCGATCCGGTAGTACGCCAGCAGCTTGCGTGGGCTCATACGCATGTCGAAATCATGCGATATCAGGGCCTAGCGTCCCTCAGCGACGCGATCGCAGGTCGTACGGCCGGTGCACGAGCATCGATCATCAAGATGTTCTGGTCGGAGTATTCACGCGTATTCCTCGATCGGATGGCGAATGTGCGGGGGGCGGAGGCGATGATCCTCCCGATGCAGTCGGCCGGTCGGTACGAACCGGACTATTGGACGGCGAGCATGCTTCAGAGCCGTTCGAGCACGATCTGGGGTGGCACGGCTGAAGTCCAGCGCAACATCGTCGCGGAACGCGTACTGGGACTTCCACGCGGAAACTGACGCCTGTCCGGCGTCGGGGATGGCGGCTTCCGAAACCTTCGAATTGCCGCCGTCCCCTACGTCGGTCGCCTTGTTACGATCGCCCCGGCCAGGCGCCGGTGAACCGTGGGGCGCGCTTCTCGACGAACGCCGCCCGTGCCTCAGTTGAGTCACTCGACCCGAGATTGTCGATCTGCGCCATCGATTCACGGTCGAGACTCTCGTCGAGCGATGACGACCCGCCTGCAGTCAACAGGCGCTTGGTGACCAGCTGGGCGATCGGCGCGCCGAGCAGAAGTCGCTCGACGAGTAGGTCCATCGCCTCGTCCAACGCCCCGTCCGGTACCACCCGATTCAGCAGACCCAGTTCTCTGGCTTCCGCGGCCGACACGATGTCACCGGTCAGGCACAGCTCCTTCGCACGGTGCAATCCGATCAGCCGCGGAAGGATCCACGATCCACCGCAGTCGATCGACAATCCGCGGCGTACGAAGATTTCGGAGAATCGACTCTTTTCCGTCGCTACGGTGAGATCGCACGCCAGAGCGAGGTTCATACCCGCCCCCACCGCGTCGCCGTCAACCCTCGCAATGGTGACTTTCGGCAGACGATGCAGCGCAAGCACAACGGAGTTGATCACCTCCATCTGGCCCAGCGGGTGCATCCGCGGCGACGGGGCAGCGAGATCCGCACCCGAGCAGAACGAGCCCCCCGCACCGGTGAGGATCACGATACGGATCGCCGGATCGAGAGCGATCTCGTCGAGGACGGCTCGGAGCTCCTGCCACATCGCCCAACTCATCGCATTCTTACGGTTCGGCTTGTTCAACGTCACGGTGACGACTTCGGCGTTTCGGTTGTCCCTGGCGAGGAGGATCCCCGTCTCGGTGGGGGTCGCGGTTTCGGTTGTTGTGCTCACGGCATCTCTTTCTTCACAGATTGGTCGCTCACCGACGCCTACGGCCGCGGGCGTCGAAGCGATTGGCATCAAACCGATGTTATCGAAGTAACTACTATCCGTACTAGACTGAGCGGGTACTAGCCCCCGCAATAGAGGTGGAACCGTGAAGTTCGTCGTCATCGCGACTCCCGTGCCGTCTGTCGACCGCACTCCCCTACAGGCAGAGGAGACTCGCGCCGTGCAGAGCCTGCACAGCCGAGGTGTCATCGAACGCGTGTACTCGCGAGTCGATGGCGCGCAGTCGTACACGTTTGTCGAGGCAGAGTCGGCCGCGGCGGCGCGAGCCGAGATCGAACACCTGCCCTTCTATATCGCCGGCGCGATGACCGTCGAAATCCACGAGGTCAGGCACGTTCTGTAACTCGACACATCGCACGATCGGGCGCAGCCCTCACTCCCCCGTGACGAGGCGGGCCAGGTCGAGACCATGCCCGAACAGCGGTCGACAGGTGATCACCTCGAAAGGCACCGAGATCAAGGGCGCAAGGCGCCCCCGGAGTTCGGCACCGTTGTCGCGGTGGAGATCCCGATCATGCGGGCTCGCCCACAGTTCGTAGAGCCACACGTGTTGATCGTTCTCTTCGTCCACCTGGACGGTCTGGACCAGCGTACCGGGCTCAGTCGCGTCGAGCGCGACAATCTCCCGCAGTATCTCGAGCACCGCGTCGCGGTTCGCGTCGTCAACCGTGACGCGGGTGAGTGTCACGAATGCGTCGGGATGGTGAACCATCAATGCCTCCATTGCCGCCGCGCCGTGCGCGGTGTCGCCAAGTTCCATGGACCACACTAAGTATAGTGCCTACTTGACTTGTCTGCGACGGCGTCATTAGGCTCGGTTTTCCAGCGGCGTGGGTACAGAGCGGGACGACTATGGCCGGCACACCGGCGAGTCGATCATCGCACCGGAGTCGCCTCGCCATGCTCCGGTCCGCCGCGAAGCCACTACCGTTGCGACAGAACAGGAGATATCCCAATGGGGAGGCTCGAAGGTAAGGTCGCCTTCATTTCCGGCGCCACCCGCGGTCCAGGACGCCGCCACGCTGTCCGACTGGCTTCCGCCGGCGCCGACATCGTCGCTGTCGACGCGAGCGGTCGGATCGACACCGTCGACCATCCACTTGCAACTGTGGACGAGTTCGAGCGGACGATCGCACAGGTGGAGGAACGGGGGCGCACAATTGTGGCGTCGTTTGTCGATGTTCGCGACCGTCAGGGCCTGCGCGCAGCGGTCGACGATGGGGTCCGAAGACTCGGACGCCTCGATCTCGTCGTCGCCGTCACCGGCAACCTGCCAGTTGCCGGCGCCGATAGCCGGGCAAGATTCGTCGACGCCGTGGACGCAGACCTCATCGGGGTGATGAATACCGTGGCGGTGTGTCTGCCGCACCTGAAGCCGGGTTCGTCGATCGTCGTTGTCATCACGTCGGCGGCGCCGGGCACCGCGAGGGGCACGCCAGCACCTGAACCTACGGGTCGGACATGGGCGCGACGGGCGGTCATGCGTTATGTCGACGCCCTCGCCCGACAGCTGGTTCCGCACGGAATCCGAGTCCACACTGTGCACGAGACCGTGGGGGAATGCGGGCGCGACAGCGACAATACGTTCAGCGAGGTGGCATCTACCCGAGCGGAGCACGAGGTGGGAATCGTCCGTCGAGCAGCGGACAATTGCGATCCGATCGGCGGCAGGCCAGGTGAAGCCGATCTCGATGTCCTTCCATGACGAACGTCGCCCGGCCTGATCGAGGCGATGGCGTTTGATGAGTCACGCGCTGCGCCCATTGGTGGTCGATCCTGCCCAGGCTCACGTTGCGCTCCACCGTAGCGCGGTCGTTGGTCGCCATCGAGGTTGCTCGGCTCGCTTTCACCCGGGGTCCTCGCAGACCACACCGTAGCCGAGGCATTGGCTGCAGTTGTCGACTGCTTTTGTCTGCCTGCCGGACAAGGTCGGGCGCACGACCAGCGGTGAGTCTGAGTTTGCCAGGCTCCCGCTCCCGTCCCCCTCGGCCAGGGCGCGGAGGATTCGGGTGGCGGTGATGTTCTAGCCGGTCGCTGGTGGGCCTCAGTTTCGGAGATCGGTTTGACCAGGGCATCCACTCGGCCTGGAAATGCTCCGGCCGAGCTCTAGGGCAGTCACACAGGTCATCCATTCGCTGCTCTGAGTCATCGACCTGATCGGACCCTCGGGCTGACGGAAGTTCGCCGACGACGGTGGCGGCGGCGCCGGATTGCCTCGGCGCTGCCGCAACCGTCGACGTATGAGAGTCGGCGAAACCTGCACGTCGCAGAACGGGCGGATTGGACCGTGCTTGATGCTCAGCTCCAGAGGGGCCGACGCGCGCTTTCCTCCCATTTGTGCGACCAGCCTTGAACACAATCGGTAGAGCACTCACCGGCGGGGTCGCGTAGACCGATCGGCCGCGCCGAACACACGTTTACGCTGGAGTCCTTCTCGCTAGGGTTTAGCCAGTGCGGTTGGCCCGTGCGCTACGGCGTCGCGACAGCTCAGGAGGGCGTCGAGGCGCCGCTGCGTGCGACCGATGTCGTCGGCAGGTGGGTGGGACGTGTTGCGTAGGTCATCGAGTCGTTGCCGACATGCGGCTATCTCGGCGTCGAGGCGGGTCGCTGCCTCATCCAAAGTGAGCAGGTCCTGATCGTCCCAATCAGATTCACCGAGCATCTCTTCGGCCGGGATCACCGTTTCCTCACTCATGCGCGCGGGAATCGGAAGAGTTCGCGGGCATTGGTCTCGACGATCTGGTGCACTTCGTCGGATGGCACGGCGTGGCACATCTCCTCGACGATCTTGCGGCTGTTCGGCCAGAACGAGTCCGAGTGCGGATAGTCGCACTCCCACATCAGGCGATCGACGCCGATCGCGTGGCGGTTGTCGATGCCGTACTGGTCGACGATGAAGCAGCCCCAGATGTTCCGCCGGAACAGTTCGGAGGGACGCACACTCTGGTTGATGTTCTGATAGAACCGATGCCGCTCCCAGATCAGGTCCGCGCGCTCCAGTAGCCACGGGATCCAGCCTGTCCCCCCTTCCGAGAGAGCGACCTTTAGATTCGGAAACGTGTGAAACACCGGAGAGAAGAGCAGATCCGAAGTCGCGGCCATCGAATTAGTCCCCATCAGATTCATCATGACGGCCATGGGTGCGTCGTCGGACGTTCGCTGCACCTGACCCGATGTCCCGAAGTGAAGATTGATCACGATGCCGCGTTCCTCCAGGACCGCAAAGAGCGGGTTCCAGTGCGTGGAGTGGAACGAGGGATAGCCCAGCTTGGCTGGATTCTCCGGAAGCGAGATCGAGCGGATGTCGTGGTCGGCGATTCGATCGAGTTCAGCGATCGACTCATCGAGGTCCCAGAATGGCAGAATCGCCATCGGGATGAATCGGTCCGGATAGGGGGTGAACCACTCCTCGATCACGAAGTCGTTCCAGGCCCTGATGCAGAGTCGGGCGAGTTCGCGATCGGCGAGGGTGCTGAAGAGGGTGCCCGCAAAACGCGGAAACGATGGGAACAGCAGAGCCGCCTGCACACCGTCGACATCCATATCGTTGACCCTCGCCGCCGGGTCGTAGCAGCCTGGCAGCATCTCGTCGAACCGGACCGGGTCGGTGCCGAGTTGATCGCGCGGCTTTCCGGCCACGGCGTTGAGTCCGAGCTCGGGATAGATCTGTCCGTCGAGCTGCCACACCTGACGGCCCTTCGAGACCTTCTGCCCGAATCCGTAGGAGTCGATCTCGTCGCCGGTCGTCTCCACGATCATCGGTCCAATGTCACGGTATTTCTGCGGCAGGCGGTCTCGCCAGACATTGGGGTGCTCGATGAGATGGTCATCGACTGAGACCAGGTGCATGTGTGATTCGAGTGGCATGAAGTCTCCTTTTGCCAAGCAGAATTGTGTGGGGGTCTGTTCGACTCGAAATATGGTGCCGATCACACATGTTAGACGTTTGTGGTCTATATCATCAAGGGCTGCTGACGCTTTCATGTTCGCAAGCACAATCGAAAAGCACGGTGTCAGCTTTCAAGACGGGCGGGTGAATGATGTCTTCGTTTGATGCTGGCGGAGTTGACCGCGCTGCGAGCAGTTGAACCTTCCTGATATCCACTGCGGGGAGTTGTCCGGTGGGTGCGCTCGCGGTCGATCGGATCCGATTTGATGCTTGCGTTCATGCCCGGACATTCCGTTGAGGTCTGCTGTTGTCGCACGCGGGAATCGTTCGGCAACTAGGTGTTTCACTCCAGATGCCAATTTGGTGGCGAGCACGGCATGAGCTGGCCGTGTTTTCGTGGGATATGCCGGCGACAAGTCCGGCATCCGCGGATCGCGACCAGATCATCACCGCCACGTCTGTCACACCACTGAAATGAAGCACAGTTTGCGTCAAAGGCGTTCGCGTCTGCTGGCGCTCCCCCTCCGGATCAACCGCGGCACCCTACCGAGGGTTTCGCGCGTACGGGTGCAGCCGCCACCAAGCCCGTATCACTCTCATTCAACCCGGAGYCGCCGTTGGTGGTGAACCTCGTCGGAGCTGCGGCTCGGCGTCAGCAAGCGCAAAGCCATCCCACGCGGCACCGTCGGGTCCGCCCCGCGGAGGGACCCGACGGGATGAGCGCGTTCGTCAAGGAACGACCAGTGGCGCACTACTTCGCGCGACCCAGAAGGTCGCCTCCGCGATCAGGAAGGTATGTCGTCCAACATCTTCAACGTCATGCCACTAGAAGAATCCGGCCACTCGGTGTGCTCTAGCGGTAGGCCTCGATCGAGCGCGGCCATCACGGAGAGCCCATAGATGTGCTCGGAGGAGGTGACACCTTGTTGAAGTCGAGCCAACTGGAGCCTCGCAGCTGCTCGGAGCCGACGGTTGTACTCGCTGATATCGATCGCGAAGGCGGCTGCAACGTTTTCCGGAGTGGGCCCTCCGAGCGGTTCCCAGAGAAGCGCAAAGTCGAGAATGTCGTTGTCGCGATCGCTGTGCCACATTTGAATTCGGCCTCGTTGCCTACTCTATTTTGCGGTTGTTCGTGGGATCTGTCGGACCGCTCGGTGCCCTGGTCGATCCAAATCGAACATTGAGGGTCCTAAGGAACGGGCTGAGCGCCGCTCGTTCGGCCGTAGTGCGGATATGCGCTTGCCAAGCTGCGTAGTTCTTCTCGAGTACAGTCGGATTCAGGAACTACCTGCCACAAACGGTCGATGAACCGGTGCGATGTCATTCCGAAGTGGACGAATATTTCCGCCTCGGTTGCGCCACCGTATGGTGCCCACTTGCTGGCGAACGCGATGAGGAGCTCTGCCTCAGGACTTCTGTGTTTGCGGTCGACGTCGATCGAAGCGGCACGGCGCCTCTGACGCCGTCGGCGATACTCGTGACAGTTCATGGTTTCGTACCTTGCTCAGGAATAGATGTGCCGTGTGAATTGCGCGCGCACGGTGGATTTCGTCCGCACATGGTCAGCCTCGCTCGTCTCGCGCCAGACGGGTGATCAGTGCGACGAAGGGGTACTGACCGAGGACATCTCGGCGATCCACTCGTCGCGCACGGTGCGTTTGACGACCTTTCCGGTGGCGTTCTGAGGTAGTGGTTTCAGACTGATTCGCCACCGGGTAGGTACCTCGAAATACGCGAGTTGCTCGCGTGCGAACGCGGCCAGTTCCTCCTCGGTTACGGTCGAGTCGTCACGGAGAACGACGATCGCACCGACCTCTTCCCCGAGGTTCGGGTGGGGTAGCCCGACCACGGCCACCTCCCGGACGCCGGGGTGCTCGAGCAAACGGTTCTCCACGTGGGGTGTGGCTATGTTTTCACCACCGCGGATCACGATGTCTTTGCGGCGGTCGGTGACATAGAGGAACCCATCGTTGTCGAGCCGGCCGATGTCACCGGTCCGTAGCCACCGGTCCGGTGTGATCGGATCGTCGACCGGCTCGAGTGAGCGCTCCTCCGCGGTCCAGTACTGCAACATTACCGATGGGCTGCGGACGAGGATCTCGCCTTCGCCGTTCTCGTCCGGGTTTTCGATCCGGATGGTGACGACGGGTAGTGGGCGTCCCACAGAACCGGGCCTGTTGACGAGGTCGGCGCCGATCCCGGTGGCCAGGACACCACCGCCCTCGCTGAGCCCGTAGGTGACCGCAACGCCCCGGGAGGCGTTGGGAAACCATCGCGGAACCTTGTTCCGCAGCTGGGCCCCGACCGGGGAACCGCCCAGACCGACCGTTCGCACTGATGAGGCACCTTCGTGCCCCACTGCCTCCATGTGGTCCATGACGCGGCTGACCAGCGTTGGAACCGTCGACCACACTGATACCTGTTCCTCGTCGAGCAATCGTAGAACCTTCTGCGGATCGAACCGTCCCTCTGTGAAGACGAGGGATCCGCCCGCCAGCATCGGGGTGATGATCTGCTGCAGTCCACCGACGTGGAAGAGAGGGATACTCAGCAGCGCAGTGCTCGGTGCGGGCAACTTGCTGCTGGCCCCTGGGAGGCGGCGGGTCAGCAGCGCGAGGCTCTGCAGGGTCGCCAGGACGCCTCGGTGTGAGAGGACTGCCCCCTTGGGCAGGCCCGTTGTTCCGGAGGTGAACAGGACGATCGCGGCGTCGTCCTCGGTTGCGGTAGGACGGGTGATCGCGGGGGCGGCGTCGCCTTCGAGTGTGCTTGTGATGTCGGCGAAATCGATCCGCTCCTGGGTGTCCGGCAGGAGGGGCGCCCGCACGTCGTCGGCGACGACGTAGCGGGGCGTCACCGTGCGTAGCGCATGGTCTACTTCGGTCCGGCTCCACCAGGCGTTCGCCAGCACGACCACAGCACCCGATCTGATCGCCGCCCAGAACGCGACGACCCACTCGATTGAGTTCGCCCCGAACAGCATGACGCGATCCCCGGGGCGCACGCCGCGTTCATCGAGTAGCGCGGTGATCCGGTCGACGGCGACTTCGTGTTCCGCGAACGACATGCGTCGCGATCCCTGTACAAGGTAATTTCGATCGGTGAAGCGTCGCCCGTCGGCGAGTAGGTCCGCGATGTGATGCCGGCGCTTGACGAAGCTGAGGCACGGGTGGCCGAGGACCTCGATCTCCGCTACGTCGCTACCCCATGAATCGCCGGATTCGATGATGTCCGTCATAGTGCTCGATATTAGTATAGTGGGTATTTACTTTTCAAGAGTGCTGCACTGGACGCGTCAGCGGGGCAGCCCGAGAACGCGCTCGGCGAGAATGTTCCGCTGGACCTCGTCCGTCCCACCGCCGATGCGCAGACCGGGTTGTCCCAGGACGAGTTCTGACCACATGTAGGTTGCGGGCTCCCCGGTGTTCGCGACGATTCGGGGCCCCAAGGCATGCGATACCAACCGGCTCAGAGATGCCAGGTTGTTCGTCAATGCGAGCTTGCCGATGGACATCTCGGGACCCGGACGCTGCCCCGCCCGCAACCGTGCCTGACTCCGCAACCGGGTCCACTTCGCCACCGCAAGTTCGCTATGCAGGCGCATGAACTCCTGCCGCATCACCGGATCGTCAGCTCGCCCGAATCGGCGCAGAAGCGACGCGAGTCGTTCGGTACTGAAGATCCCGCTGCCGCCGGCGGCCGGACCACCCACCGCGGCGCGTTCGTTCATCAAGGTAGCGATCACGACCTCCCATCCCCGGTCGACCTCACCCAAGCGCAGCTCGTCCGGGATCCACACATCGGTAAGAAACACCTCGTTAAACGATGATCCGCCCGTCATCTGTCGGATCGGTTTTACCGCGACTCCCTCGCTGTCAATCGGCAACGCAAACGCAGTGAGGTTCGCGTGCCTCTTGTCAGGGTCGCCGGTGCGGCACACCAGCAAACCGAGAGCACTCAGATGTGCGCCCGAACTCCAGATCTTCTGCCCGTTGATGCGCCATCCCTCGCCCTCGCGGACCGCGCGGGTCGCGATTCCGGCCAGGTCTGAACCGGCCCCCGGCTCGCTGAACAGCTGGCACGCGACGATATCGCCGCGGTGCAGCGCAGTCAGGTAGCGGGACTTGGCGGTGTCGGACCCGTATGCGAGCAGCGTCGGGGCGACCATACCGATTCCGATGTCGTAGATGCGTTGCGCAGGAAACGTGTAATTGCGCTCGAGGCTCTGATACGCGCGTTCGTGGGCGGAGGTCATCCCGGCGCCGCCGTGCTGGGTCGGGCCGGTGATCCACCCGAATCCGGCGTCGAACCGCTGTTGCCGCCACGACCGTGCCGCGGACATTTCCGCGGCTTCCTCGTCGGGGGTCAGATCAGGGAACAGTGCGACGCGTTCAGGCGTGGACGCGTCAGCCTCGGTAGCTCCGTCACCCCTCCACTGATCGGCTGCCGATTCGAGGAATTGCCTTGCTGTGTCGATAAATTCGGAGGACACATCGACGAGGTTCGTCATGACGATTTGCTCGCTTTCCATAAGTTAGTAAGTGATATACCATCTTGCTGAGTGAGGAGCCCCTCGGTCAAGGTCCGCGGGGACTCGAGACGGGCAGCGCACCGCGCGCCCCTATCAGCAGAGGTGACAAATCGTGACGTCAGCACTAGACGGGATTCGGGTGGTCGACCTCACTGTGGCGCGGGCAGGCCCGGCGGCAGTCCGCCTCCTCGCCGAGTGGGGCGCCGAGGTCATCCGTATCGAGATCCCTGGAGAGACCGGCGGAATTGCGGCCGACCACAACAGCTCGGATTACATCAACCTGCACGGCAACAAGCGACTTGTGACCGTCGACCTCAAGGATGTCCGCGGACGGCACATCCTCGATCAACTGCTCGAGTCCGCTGACGTGCTGGTCGAGAACTTTCGGCCCCCGGTCAAGAACCGCCTCGGCATCGACTACCCGACTCTCGCACAGCGGTTCCCGCGTCTCGTGTACGCGAGTATCTCCGGATTCGGGCAGGACGGCCCACTCGGCGACAAAGGTGCGGTCGACCAAATCATCCAGGGGATGGCCGGGTTGATGAGCCTTACCGGGACCGCTGAGGCCCCGCCCACCCGGACGGGTATCGCGGTCGCTGACATGGCTGCGGGATACCTGCTCGCCAATGGCACGCTCTTGGCCCTGCTCGAGCGCCATGACAGCGGACGGGGGCAGTGGGTCCAGGTGTCCCTGATCGAGGCGTTGCTGTCGATGCTGGACTTCCAGGCCGCCCGGTGGACCGTCGACCAGGAAGTCCCGGAGCGGGTCGGCAACGACCACCCCACGATCGCGCCGATGGGAACGTTCGGCACCGCCGACGGATATCTCAACGTCGCAGCACCCAACGACCGCCTGTGGTCCCGACTGTGCGAGGCACTCGGCACTCCGGCGGAGTTGTCTGATCCGGCCTTCGCCACCGTCGCGAGCCGTTTCCATAACAGGGAGCGGCTGAAGCAATTATTGGAGAAGTTCTTCTCGTCGCAGACGCGTGCCGAGCTGACTTCGCGTCTTGACGAGTTCGGCGTCCCGTGCGGGCCGGTGAACACCGTTGAAGAGGCGTTCGATGATCCACAGGTACGCCACCTCGGCGTCGTGGAACAGATCGTCCATCCGGTCCGTGGCGACGTCGGCGTCCTTCGCAGCCCGATCACGATGAGCCGCACCTCTGCGGTATCGAAGCGTCCGGCCCCGGGTCCCAGCGCGGACACCGGGGAGGTTCTCCGCGAGCTCGGTTACACACCCGAGGCTATCGCTGAGCTTCGCAGCGACGGCGTCGTATAGCGCGTAGCGATCCCCCACGAATCGGGTCGTGCCGAGCGTGGGGGATCATCGCGGATCGGCTACTTGGAGGTCTTTTTCCGCTGCTTCTCTCGGACACCGCTGGTGAACAGCGTCGTCAGCCGTTCGGAGGCCTCTGGCAGGTCGAGCTTGCGGTAGCGCAATATCAGGTCTAGTCCGATCGCCCATTGCGATCCGAGGATCGCCCGCCTGACCAGGTCCGGTTCCAGGCCGCGGTCCGCCCACCCCATCCGATCCGCGAGGAGCACACCGATCCGGTCCAGAATCGGCTTCAACGATTCCTGATAGAGCCGTCGACCACTGCCCAGTTCGGAGTACAGGGCGACAGCCTGGATCGCCGCTGACTCCGTGTAGAAGCGCAGGCACCGCTCGTTCACGGCGTTCATGAACTCGATTCGGTCGTCGTACCGGTCGTAGAAGACCTGGATGTCGTAGGCAAGAGCGGCGAGACCGCTGCGGAGCGGCTCGACGATCGCAACCTCGTACATTTCCTCTTTGGAGGCGAGATGACGGTACAAGAACGCCTCGGTCACGCCTGCACGCTCGGCGATCTCCTTTGTCCGCGCGCCGCTGTAGCCCTGTTCGATGAACACCTCGCTGGCCGCGGCGATGATCTTCTTGCGCCGTTCGGCTGCCGATAGGCGCACCTGTTTGGGGCGCTCGACCGCTGTTCTCGAGTCAGCAGACGCGTCCTCGTCCGCGTGGGAATCCTTCGCTGTTCTGCCGGTCTGTCGTGCCATTTCTCACCGTCCCTGGAACTGTGGGCTGCGCTTGTCGAGGAAGGCTCGGCGGCCCTCCGCGAAATCCTCTGACTGTCGGCATTGTGCAGCGAGTGCTGCGAGGGCTTCCGCATCGCGGTCGCCGGCGCATTTGCGACTTTCACCCAGGGCGCGCTTTGTCGCGACGATCGCGAGCGGCGCGTTCCGGGCGATCGAACCGGCGACATCCTGCACGGTGGTCAGCAGTTCGCCGGGCGCCACGACTGCATTCACCAGCCCGGCCGCATATGCCTGCTCGCCGGACCACTTGCGCGCCGTGAAGAGCAGTTCAGCCGCGCGCGGGTATCCCACGGCGGCGACGAGTGGATCGACGTCGACATAGGCCATTCCCAGCCGCGCAGCGGGGACCCCCACTAGCGCGTCCCGCGTCGAGTACCGCAGGTCAGTCGCCAATGCCAATGCTAATCCGCCTCCGAGGCATGCTCCCTCGATCATGGCGATCGACGGGACGGGGAGCGTCCGAACTCGCGCGAGCATGGCTTCGTAGTGCGTATCCAGCGACGATGCGTCCCCTGATTGCGGAGTGTCCGCGACGGCGCTGAGGTCTGCCCCCGCGCAGAAAGCACGACCGCCAGCGCCTCGAAACACAATTACACGGGCTCCGGCGCTGCCGATCAGGTCGTCGAGGACCTGCGGGATCGCCCGCATCATCTCGGGTGTGAGTGCGTTGCGTCGTTCGGGAGTGTTCAGCACAACCCAGCCGACGCGTTCGGTCACCTCGACGAGGATCTGATCGGTCGGTGAATTGACCGTCACTACTGCACCACCTTCTGGTTTCCCGCCTGGAAGATTGTATATCGATTACTTCGATGACACGAACGGCTGTTCTGCGGGTCGATCACGACATCCAAGCATGGGCCGATGTTTTTCGCGTGCATCGCGGCGGCCTGCGCCTACCGCGGTCGTCTCCCCACACCGACCGCGAACATCGTGGTCACCTGTTCCGCCACGACAGGCACGTCCACCGGCTTGTCCTCGAGCAGGTGTTCAAGCGCGATGGTGAGATGAATGCCGATCATTGCATCGACGAAGAGATCGAGCTCGATTGCCTTCGTTGGATAGCCGGTGATGTCGGGGATGACAAGCGCGAGCACGTCGCGCAGTCGGGGGAACAGGTAGTCGGCGTAGAACTGGTTTTTTCCGGTTCCTCCCGATAGCAGCGCCGCGGCCACGAGGGGGGCGATCTCGACCATGCAGCCGAGGAGGAGTTCGTGTGTACGCCGCACCACTTCGACCCGATCGACGTCGTTGCGGGCGGCCAGCTCGCGGGTGTCGTTACTGAGAACGGTGATCATTCGATCGAGAGGTTCGTCGATCGCGAGCTGGAAAAGCTCGTCCTTCGAATGGAAGTGGCGGTACAGATACGCCTCGGTGATGCCGGCGCGGTCCGCGATGTCGCGCGACCGTGCACCGTTGACGCCTTCTTCGACGAAGACTTCGCGGGCCATGGCGATGATCTGGGTCCGGCGTTCAGCGGCGGTGAGACGCTTGCGCGCTTCCGGCCGATCGCCCGGCGCAATTGATCGGGTCATCCCCCGAACTCTAGCAGTGCCTCCCGCTGAAGCTTCGGAAATATGCACGATTGTAGTAAATGACACACCATAAAGCTGGCTAATCCCAGGCAGACCGCGTATTTAGGGCTCAGTCACATCAACTTTGATAGTAAGTACTTGACAATATTACGAGGTGGAGGCATGCTCGAATCCGAGACCGGCTCCCATCCGGGACGTTGAGGCCCAGCATGGGCACTCCGACGCCGGTCGCCCTGCGCGCGATCTCGACACGGCCCGACCGTTCGACGCGACGCCGACACGCATGACTCCCCGACCGAGCACACCGAATGGAGCTCCAGATGTCGCAATCCGTGGTCGACCACGTCACCGGTAGTGGCGAGGACAAGTACGCCAAAATCACCGACCGAGCGCTCGACGACCTACGCAGCCTGATCGGGGTTCCGATCACCGACACCGTCGAACCGTGGTGCTACGAGGCCACCCGGGACAACATCCGCCACTACGCCCACGGCATCGGCGATGACAACCCCCTGTGGTCGGATCCCGATTACGCTGCCACGACACACCATGGCACTCTCGTCGCGCCGCCCAGCTTCGCGTTCGCCCTGAGCCGGATCCTGTCCGGGTACGTCGGCGGACTGCCCGGCGTGCACGCTATGTGGGCCGGCGCGGACCTCACCTGGCACCGGCCGATCCTGCGCGACACCCGTGTCCGTACGTCGGCGTACCTGAAGGACCTCGTCGAGCACGACACACGCTTCGCGGGCCGGGCCTTTCAGCAGATCTACCACGTCGAGATCACGTCCGAGGGCGGCGAGCCGCTGGTCTCCGGCGACTCCTGGTGCTTCCGCACCGAACGTGACGCAGCGCGCGAGCGGGGTTCGAAGTACAGCGAGCAGAAGGCTCTCGGGAAGACTCGTTACACCCAGGACGATCTCGACCGCATTTACGCGCTGTACGAGCAGGAGTCGATCCAGGGCGCGAAGCCGCGATACTTCGAGGACGTGGAAGTCGGGCAGGAGCTTGCCCCGATGGGCAAGGGCCCGATGACGGTGACGGGCTTCATCGCGTTCGCACAGGGTTGGGGTGGTCTTTACATCCGCGCCAACAAGATCGCGTATCAGCAGATCAAGAAGCACCCCGGTCTCGGCATCCCCAACGCGCTCGGCATCCCCGACGTCCCCGAGCGCGTGCATTGGGAGGAGGAGCTCGCCGCCGATGTCGGCACACCCGGTGCCTACGACTACGGCCCGGAGCGTTGCTCCTGGCTGACCCACCAGCTCACGAACTGGATGGGCGACACCGGTTTTCTCGCACGGCACACGGCGCAGATCCGTCACCACAACATCGTTGGTGACGCGGTGACCATTACCGGTCGAGTAACCGACAAGAGCATTGACGAGCAGGGGCGCTCATGCGTCACGATCGAGCAGCAGGCGCATAACCAGCACGGCAACGTGTCCGCCATCGGAACCGGAGTCGTCGTGCTTCCCAATCGCGCCGTCTGAGGATCGCACGATCGCATACGGCGGATCCGCCCCCGTGTCCGCATGGGGGCGGATCCGCCGTATGCCCGCGTCAATTTCCAGCGCTCGCCCGATGTAGATCCGATCGAACGAGACACTGGTACAACTTCGGACCTACYCATGAAGTCAAACGGTCGATCAGGACGTGGCGATACTCTTCCCGGACAACTGGTCTCGAACCAGCCCGGTCGATCGCGCGTATGTGCGCTCCCGCGTGGCACTGACACCGGATTCTTCAGGCAGCCGGCGCCCCGGCCGCTTCACCTGGCCGTCGCTCATCGTGTGACATCGGGCCCTGGACGGACACGCGCCCGCCCCGACCCGTCATCACAGGAACCATTCGGTCCCCACCTATGCAGGTCGGGGCGGGCATCAGCCGTGTCATCCGCCCGTCAGGTCGGCATGCCGCACGACCGCGGGCCGGGCCACAGCTCGGCCATGAACTGTGCGATCGCCGCATTTACTTCGGAAGCGTGGGTGCGGTGTGGGTCATGGCCTGCACCTGCGACGTCGCACAGACGCGCCCGCGTCATTCGGGTCGCGATGTAGGCGCCACCGTCGAGGTAAACCTGTCGGTCCTCTACGCCGCGTACGACAAGTGTCGGCAGGTCAGACCTGGACAGGCGCTCGGCCACAATGAAATCCGTCATCCGGACGACCTGCGCCGTTTCGGCAGGCAACGACAACGCGGATGTCATACGATCAATCATCTGATTCCAGCGCGTGATCCCGGTGGGGCTACGGAATCCGGGACCGGTACTGATCAGCACGACTCCAACGACGGGTGCGGTCGTTGTCAAGGCGCATCGGAGCGCGACGTAGCCCCCCACCGAGTGCCCTACTAACACAACCGGCCGACTCGCCTGAGTTACCAGAGCCTCGAGTTCGGCGGTCGTCCTGCCGATATCGGTGTCGGTTTCGACCGAACCGTGGCGGTCGCCGTGTCCGGGGAGGTCCCAGGTGCGGACATCAATCCGAGGTGTGAACGCACGGACCTGGGCCTCCCACACAGCCCGTGAATCGCCGTAGCCGTGTGTGAGGATCATGGTCAGGCGTGGGCTCACCCCCGGTTCGGCGTCCATGTTCAACGGAATCGGAGTACCCCGTGGCTCAGGGCTGTCACGTCCCGTTCCTTTACGTCGACACGAACGAGTATCCGGTCCGATCCGGACTTCCAGGCCGAGACCACGAGGGTCTCGCCCGGGTAGACCGAGCCGGCGAATCGTCCCGACCACCCCCGTACCGCCGTCGGGTCTCCGTCGAGGAGATGGTCGACGACGGCCTTGCAGACGATGCCGTATGTGCAGAGGCCGTGCAGAATCGGACGGTCGAATCCGGCGCGGGCGGCGAACTTCGGATCGATATGCAGCGGATTGCGGTCGCCGGAGAGCCGGTAGATCGCGGCCTGCTGGGGCAGCGTCGGCACTTCCACACGCAGGTCGGGTTCGCCGTTCACTTCCCACGGTGCTGGCTGCGGGCCCGGATCTCCACCGAAACCGCCCTCACCGCGGATGAAAAGGCTGAAGCGGTTTGTGCACAGCTCGGTCCCGTCGATCGTGCGGGTGTCTGCACGAAGGACCAGCAGCGCGGCCTTTCCCTTGTCATAGACTGCCTCGACCGCCGGGGTCGTCACGATGTCCGCCTCGGGAGGCAGCGGGTTGTGGACCACGAGTTCCTGCTCGCCGTGCAGCATGGTCGACAGGTGGTAGTCCAGACCTGGGCCTTGCATGGCGGGTCGGACGGCCTCGAAGCCGGGGATGACGCTGAACGTCGGCAGCACCTTGAGCACCCGTTCATTGACGTATCCGAGTTCGTCGGCATGAACCGGATTTGCTCCGGCTCCTAGACCGAGATGATAGAGCAACACCCGGTCGGCGTCCCAGCTGTCGTGATGATCCTTCTGCGGCGTGGACACGGCGAGATCGGGATCGAGAGGCATGTATCACTCCTTGTGAGTCGGGGGGCATTACGTCTGTGCCACGGGTCGGGTACGAAGTCGGGGCCGGACTACGCGTGTTGCCGGAATCGGTGGCCGGGGAATAGCTGTGCGGCGATGGCGTTACGCAACACCGGCGGCGATCCACCGGCGACCATCGCAGCGATCGCGTCGCGGTGCAGACGTTGTATCGGGAAGTCCAGCGTCGCACCGTCGCCGCCGTGGAGGAGAACCCCTTGCTGTGTCAGGTTCGGGAGCATTGTGGCGCCGGACAGCTTGGAAACCGTGGAGTCGAGCGGTCGCGGGAATCGCGAATCGATCGCGGTGACCGCGGCCTTGTAGGTGAGCAGCCGGTGCGCCTCGATCGCGACGTGCATGTCGACGAGTGAGTGGTATGTGGCCTGGAACTCGATGATGGGACGTCCGAAGGACTTACGTTCCTCGCAGTATCGGACGGTCTCGTCGTATGCGGCCTCCGCAAAGGCGAGGCTGTAGATCGAATTATGCAACCGCTCCATGTTGAAAGCGGTCATCAGGTCGGAGAATCCTCCTGCGCCACGGATGAGGTTGATCCTGGGCACGCGGCATTCGTGCATGTGGACCTCGCCGTGAGGCAGCCCCCGCGATCCTACGAACTGCGCACCGGGCTCCAGATCGAGCCCGGGGGTCCCCTTCTCCACGAGGATGCACCCCACGCCTTTCGCGCCGGGGATGTCGTCGAAACGGGCAAATACGGCGTAGATCTCGTTCTCGGGAGACCCGGTAATGAACCGCTTCGAACCGGTGACGATGTAGTCGTCACCGTCGAGCACCGCAGTTGTCTCGAGGTCCGTCAAATCAGACCCGTGATCGGGTTCGGTCAGTGCGATCGCACAGCCCTTCAACCCGTTGACGATGTCGGGGAGAAATTTACGCCGGGTCTCCTCCTGTTCGGCGAGCAGGACCATGGAGGGTCCCGGACCTGTAGTGCAGAACGGGGGTTCCCCGAGAATCCAACTCTGCGACGAGCGGAACAGTTCCTCGACCACGATGACGTAATCCAGGGCTGTGCCACCCTTGCCGCCGTATTCGGTGGGGATGGTCAGCCCGAGCAGTCCTGCCTCGCGCATCGACTCGGTGACCTCACGGTAGGGGCTGGCATCGTCGCGATCCCAACTCGTGTGCCGTCCGCGCCAGGCCATTCCCGCCTTGTGGGCGCGCTCCTTGAGTTCAAGCTGCTCGGGCGTGAAGTCGAAGTCCATTGTGCCTCCGATTGACCGGATAATATTAGTAGGTACTATACATAGTTAGCAGAAGCTGTCCAGCACGACGCAACCACCATCGCTGAGGTGCACTCCTTTCGGATTGCACTCACCGAATCGAACGACGAGGACACACGATGGTCGACGACGTGGTGAGCGCCCACTCCACAAGGGGTGGAATCCGGCATGGGTAGGAGGGAGGGTGCGATGAGCACGACACCAAAGAGTTTCTACGAGATCGCACAGCGATACCCGGACCGACCGGCCGTCGTCGACGCCGACGGAACCGAACATCGCACGTACGGAGACCTGCTAGCACGAGTGAACGCCATCTCCAACGGGCTTCGTCGCGAAGGCCTCGATGCCGGGGATGTTGTCGCGCTGCTTACCCACAATTCGCCCGCGTTCTGGGAGATGGAACTCGCCACCGGACAGGTCGGCATGTACATCGTCCCAATCAACACGCATCTGACGCCAGAGGAGATCGCATACATACTGCGAGACAGCGGATCCTTGACACTGGTGGCACACAGTGATCTCGCCGAACAACTCACGTCGATCCACGTCGACCTGCCCGAGAGTCGGTATGCGATCGGCAGCCCGGTCGAGGGATGGCGTCCATACGAAGACCTGTGTGCTGGCGAAACGGACACTCCAACCGACCGAAGATACGGCCCGGTCATGGGATACACGTCCGGGACCACCGGACGACCCCGCGGTGTCCGCCGACGCGTTGCCGGGATCGGCCCCGAGCGGCATGCACAAGGTCTCGTCCGCTCGATTCGGTGGGGGCTGGGCGGCCCCGGCGGTGTGCACCTGGTGTGCTCACCGCTGTACCACTCGGCACCCGGGATGTTCTCCACCGCAGCGCTTCACGACGGTCACACAATCGTGTGCCGACTGCGATTTGATCCCGAGGTCACCCTCCGTGACATCGAGCATTTCCGGGTCACCAATAGTCACATGGTCCCGACGCACTTCCGCCGCCTACTCCAGCTACCAACCGAGACCCGACGCACGTTCGATCCGAGAAGCCTGCAGGCCCTCGTGCATGCCGGTGCACCGTGCCCGGCCGAGACCAAACGGGACATCCTCGCCTGGATCGGCCCGATCGTCTGGGAATACTACGGCGCAACGGACGGCGGTCTGGTAAGCATCGTGGGCCCCGACGAATGGCTCACCCGGCCCGGCACCGTCGGTCGCCCCGCTCCCGGAGTGTCAGTGGCGATCATCGACGAAACTGGTGCCACGCAACCACCCAATACACCCGGGCCGGTGTATCTGCGGGGATCATTCGAGTTCGAATACCACGGCGACCCCGACAAGACGGCTGCGAGCCGCCAGGGACCATGGACGACCGCTGGAGACATCGGCTACCTGGATAGCGATGGATACCTTTTCCTGCTGGATCGACGTGACGACCTCATCATCTCGGGCGGCGTCAACATCTACCCCCGCGAAATCGAAGAGCGTCTCCTGACGCACCCGGAGGTCGACGACGTCGCCGTTATCGGGGTACCCGACCCCGACTGGGGACAGAGCATAGTCGCGTTCGTCCAACCGTCGGCCGACGTCACCGACGACGACAAACTTGCCGGGGAACTCCTCGCCCACTGCCGCCAGGGACTCGCCCCTTACAAGCACCCCCGACATTTCAAGTTCCGCTCGCGCCTACCCCGTACCGAAGCCGGCAAGTTGCAACGCCGATTGCTTCGGTCAGACGACGCGCCACAATCGGAACCAGCGCTCGCAGACAATCCGAAAGTTCACAGCGAGGCCACACCGTCCGCCGCCACTGGTTCGAAGAACGTTCCACCTGAGACAAGCCTCAACAGGCTACGCCGCGCAACACAAACAATCCGGACGTGAACACAATGCGAGATCCCCCGGTATCGAAGCTCCCGAGAATTATTGCGGCCATGCAGAGGTGATGGTTGAGTGTGAATCGTCGCGACGGTTCACGTGGGGCACAAGAGTCATTAATTATTGTGCACACAACATCTATTCGTACTTGTGACGACCACCGCACAGCGTGCACGAGGAAGCGACCGCTAATTACTGCCAGGGACAACTGGTGCGGTGCGCCCTAGGTTTCCCTTTCCGGAGTGCACATCCCGGAAAGGGTGCAGAACCGCCGGCCGGCGGGCATCATGGCGGCCCGGCCGGCGGCTCGAGCACCAGCCAGGTATCGATCACCGTTGCGCTCCAACCTAGTAGACGCGGTCCAAATTGCCCCGGCGCGCGCCGGTGGAGGAATCCCTAACCCACGGCGGCGTATTCTGACACGGCGCACGTTGTCGTCAACCGCGCTGCCGGCCTCGGCGCGCACGCTCGGTACCCGCGCTGGCGCGCCGAACCCATCCCACACCGCGAACGAGGGGCGCCCGTGACGGCATCCATCCTTCGCACCAGAAGCGGGATCTACGAATCAGTTCTAGGGGAAGGGGACATGTCATCTTCACAGTTCAGCGGCCTGCATCCGTGGCTCGAACGTGAGGCCGCCGATACCGGAACCCACCCAACCGCGTGTTCGCACCTGTTACCGTTTTCGAGTGTGAGGACCACCTTCCACGGGCCGAGTCCGTGGCCACACATCACCCGCGCCATCCGCACGCGCGGAACCCGTCATGCGGCGATCGCCCACCTCGGCCAGGGCGCGCCCGCCCTGCCGCCACTGCGTGCCGGGGACGTCCTCGACGTGAATGCCGCCGAGTCATCGCATCGAGGGTTACCGACGCGGTCGACGATCACCTGGTATTCCGGCGACCCGAGCTCGGATACCGATTTTGACGAGCTGGTCTATCGCAGATGGGTACACGTTTGCCGCCCGCACCGTGATCATGTCGTCGCTGATCGCCGATCCCGACTCGCCCGCCCACGCTCTCGAAATCGAAACCAGTGCCACCGAGTGGTGGCTCCAGGCATCCTTCTGATGTGAAATCCCACCACCAGGATTTCCCGAGAGCCGGCATGTTCATCGCCTAGCCTGTGGATGATCGACCTCGCGAATGCCCACGTTGAGATCGGCGCACTACTGCGCGTAGGTACGGGCCGAGTTCTTGCCGAGGCACTCCCCCTGCAGGCTGAGCCCGTTCCTCCTCACCGGGGTACCGGAAGCAGGAATTGTCCTCCGTACCCACAGGTCTGGCCGACGGACTCGAGCACAAAGCACGACGCACCTTTGTGATTACCTAGCGATCAATCCGCACGGGTCGAGTCCGGCCGCCGTTGAGAAATCACCACGTGCTGGTCTCGAATCACTTTGTGCGCGAGGGCAGTCCTGACGCGAATGTACGTGCCTGCCTTCTTACGCTCGAGCATGCATGAAATGTGCGCGCAGAGATCGGCGGGGCTTCTTGCAGAACCGCACAACGGATTCCTCCACGGCTGTCACACCGTCTGTTGCCTGCATCCACCGGACGGGTAGAGGAGTATGGGCTCACATCGCTGCCTTACTGTGTTCCCGGTGGGAATCGAACGAGTGTTACTGGAACTGCCGGCAAACTCGACTCCAGCAGACGTGGAGGCGCAGGCCGTCGCTCAGTTGCAGTCCAAGGCATCCGGACCTGGTCCCATCTGCCCCTTCAGACGATCCTGACCACCAATGAGCGCGGCGTCAGCCGGTACACCTTCACCCACTGGATCGACGACGACCACCGCCACTAACCAGCCGGAGCGACACCACTACTCGCGCACGATCGATTCACGGCACACCTGAACCCGGGTAAGGCGATCCGGCGAAACAGCCCCCACGCCGTACACGACATTTCCAAAACCGAGTCGCGGAAACCTCACAGCGCCACCACCAGCGTAGATGCTCTCTATCGACCCGGAAAATGCCTACAAACTCCGCTCCAGGCTGATTACGCGTCCTCGGTCATACGCACGAAGCRTGGATGATCGCCGAGTCGGGCACCCGGCTCGAGACCGAGGTCGTCGGTGTCGGCGAACCGCGCCCCCGTATACCGCACGTCGCCGGGAAAACAGCCCATCGCCCACGCCCATCGAGGCTCCTCGGTGAGATTGGGCGTCGCGCTGTGCACCATCATGCCATGGTGGACGGTGGCGTCTCCTGCCTGAAAGTGCAACGGCGGACTCACGTCGAACTCCTCCGTGAGAGAAGGATACTGGCTGACCAGATCGATGTCGGATCGCAACGAGCGCCCAAGAGGCCCTTCCAAGTGCGATCCGGTCAGGAACCGAAGCGCACCTCGTTCGGGTGGCACATCCTGCAGCGCCACCCAGAACGTGATGAATCCGATCCGATCGTGCGAGAGATTCGGCCAATCCTGATGCCAGTCCGTCGCCGTGCTGCGCTGCTCCCCTTGCTCGGGCAGTTTCACCAACGCTCCGTCCAGACCCAGGTGGATTCCGATCTCGCGGCCCAGCAGTCGTTGCGCATTGCGACCCATCGACCTCGACATGGACACCCTGTGGAAGGGCTCCACATTTCCGTCGCGGGCCAGGAACCGCCAGTCTCGCCATGCACCCGCATCGAAGTACCGAGTATTTTGCACCGCCGCGGCATCGGGTACCTGGGCACCGTCTGTCCCCATGTGCTCAACCAAGAAATCCGCCATCGCCCTCACAGCATCGGTATCGACGTATCGCGGAAGGAGGACCCAGCCGTCTCGCCGAAACGCTGCCGCCTCGTCGTCTGTGATCTCCCGTACCGGGTCAACGCAGGTCTTCATCGCATCTCCTTCGCGTCCAGTGGCAGTACCTCGTGGCGATGGTCGCCGCAATCGCACTGCCGGTGCTGACGATCTTGCGACCTGCGATACCTGACAGGAAGAACCGAAGCGGGAGTAGTACCGGCACTGTCACCCTCGCGGCCCGAGCCGACACAGAGCCTGCTCCGCGTCGCTGCCGGGGACGGCATGAAACACGACGATCGTCTGACGATCCGCTCCCACGACCGCCAGCTTGTTGTAATGCAGCGATACCTCACCGATCTGCGGATGCCGGAAACGTACGACGTCGCTCGGACGCAGGCCCGCGTCATGCCGGTCCCACAACTGTCGGAACCGTGAACTGCGGGTAGTCAGGTCGGCAATGAACTCCCCGACCACGGGGTCTTCGAGATCGTTGTTCGTCGCGATCCGGAGGCTGGCGACCGCATCCTCGGTCAGTATGTTCCAGTCCACCAGCAGCTCTCGCGCGTCCGGATCCAGAAAGAGTCTACGCAGTTGGTTGCTGCCCCGATGAAACATCGGCGACAGTGCTTCGGCCGATGGGTTCGAGCACAGCACGTCGCGCATTCTCCCCAGCACGTATGCAGGAGCTGAGATCCGCCGAACTACCTGCTCGATCCCCGGGGCCACAAGCTCACGTAGGCGGATCCGGTGCGCGGATTCGTCGGATCGGCCGAGCTTGAGCAAGTACTGGGCCGCTTCGTCGTCCAACTGGAGTGCATGGGCGAGTCCGCGTAGCACGTCCGGTGACGGATGCCGGTCACGCCCCTGTTCCAGCCGGACGTAGTACACCACGCTGATGCCCGCCAGTTGTGCCAACTCTTCGCGGCGCAGACCCGGTACCCTACGGCGTCCGCTATCGGTAATTCCCGCAGCATCTGGGCTGACCAATGCACGTCGAGCGCGCAGGTACTCACCCAGCCTGCTCCCGTTCTCCACCACAGGCCGGACCTCCTCGGCGTCCCAAACGGAACCTGTCGGCAAGCATGCACACCGCTGAAACGCTTGAAACGCGGACGATCCGGTACTCAGTGCAACGCTCGATCGTCAGTCGCGGGCTCGTCTCGAATCTCGGCGAACAGCGCGACACCGCAGCCGGATCCGTCTCGGCGAAGGACGAGCGAGGTTGAGTCGTTTGAGCTGCACCGGCGTAGCCGTCGAACTCACGCGAGCAATTTCTAGCCGCTATCAGTAATTATGTCAAGTACTCACTACAAAGCTGCCTGCGAGTGCAACCATCACCGCCGTCGCAGGCGCGGGACACGATCCGACGCGCTGACGGACGGTCGACCAGATCCACCATCTGGTGTACACCCGGTTGGCGACGGCGCCGACCGTTTCGCTGCTGATTGAGCTGAACAAACGCACCGGCTACCTGGACTGCTTCGCCCACGCCGGCGGCAAAGCAGGCCCGCGGCTCCGAGTGGAAACACAACCTGATCGAGGTGCTGCTCGCCTCCCCAATCTGGGCCTGACCCGGATGGTGGAGGCGTCGGGGATCTCCGACGACATCCTAGTCTAAGGCCAGGTCAGTGGCGGCGTGGCCGGTTCTTGAGGTCAAGTTTATGGTGCATTGGGTCACGTTCGACTGCTTGATGCTGCATGCGCGAGTTGCGCTGTGGCGGTGAGGTTGTCGACGGCGGTGCGGTACGCGGTGGCAGCCGATCGGAGGTGACCGGGAGTGGTTGTCGGGGTGGCGAGTTCGGCCAGGCCGGTGGGCAGGATCCGGTCATGGACTCAGGTAAGGAACTTCACGGTGTCGAGTCCGTGGTTGGTGACCAGGTAGCAGTGGGTGCCGGCGATCCGGGTCATCAGGCTGCGGGTCGTGAGCCGACATGCGCCCGACTCGCTGTGATCGGGTCGACGCCCTCCCGTTCGCACATCTCCAGGGACTCGGCAAGCCCCCGGGCGTAGGCGTCGATCGTCCGAGGCGCCCGCCCGAGATCGGTCCACACCCGCAGCCACGCGGTCGCCTGCACATGCCTGCCCAGCACCGGTCACTTCTCTTTCACCACCAGCATGCCGCTCAAGCCATCTCCTCAGTTCCGTGGTCAACACCGAGGAGGCATGATATCCGCAGGGCCAGATTCCACGTAACTTTAATGCTCGAGCTGCAGATGTATGGACGCGCCAACCTCGACCTGCTCCGCAAACGTGTCCTACACGACGGATAGTCAAGCGCCCCATAGGAATCATGACGACCGCGTTGGATCCAGTTTCAGCGAGCGGCGTCAGTGTGGAGAACAGTTCGCTCAGTGCCTGCGCAGTGCGCTGTTTCGAGGGGTACTGGCCCATGTAGAGATACACGATAACCGCGAGGATTCGCGGACTGTACTGGACTGGGGGCATTCACCCAGGTCGGGGCATCGGCGCTGTTATCGGTGCCGCACGCACGGTGCCGGGCCACCGGTTGGTGCTCGGTGACACGGATGGTGGTCGGGGGCAGGTCGAACACCTGCCGGCCGGCGGGCCACTCCCGCATCGGGTGTCCCGGCAAGTCCAGTGCCGCAACTTCTTGTCCACGTGGATGTTCGCCTGGTCGATCCCCGCCTTCGTGAGCGCGTCGATCTGCCGCGCGAGGTGCTGCCTGCTCGTCGACACCCGTGAGTTCCCCAATTCCTGTGGATTTGGCGTGATTCTGTGTACTGCAAATGGCTTGGTTGTCGTGGTATTCGATAGCGCCGAGGCGAGGAAGTAGCCCCAGGGACGACCACAGGAGGTGCGGGGCCGATCTCCTCGCCGCTAGGACCTATTCACTGTCGTGGATGGTTGTCGATACTGACAAAGCCCTGGAGCCTTCCGCGCCGAGTGAGTGGTTATGTCCAAGCGCTGGGCGGACGGATCAGGGGATCGGCACCGGCACTTCATATCTCAGGTATCGAGTCGCAAGTTCAAGCCTGGAAGGCAGTGGTTAGTAAATGCTTGACATCATAGTACGGCCGTCGTTAATGTGACCGAAACCACACCGGGCGATGCTCAGAGCAGCCTCAAAGGAGCCCTCAGTGAATACTCGATTCCGACGGTCGCTGCTTGCAGCCACCGCACTCCTCCTGGTCGGCACGGCCGCCTGCGGCGGCAAAGGTGACAGCTCGCGCAGCGATCCCACTCCGCAGATGAACGATGCCACTTCGCAGATAAACGTCGACGAGGCCGAACACGCCGTCGCGGCGCTGTCGATGCCACCGGACATCGGCTACAACCCTGGTCCGCTAAAGAGCAGGCCGGTCGGGAAGAAGATCGCCGTCATCCTTCCCACGACTGCACGATCCGCCGCCAACGAGCCCGTGTGGGAGAGGCTCGGCAAGGAGCTCGGATTCAATCTGTGGATCCGCCAGGTCGGCACCTCCGCCGAGGACATGGCCGACGTGATGAATGAGGTTGCAGACGACTCCTCGATCGTCGGTGTCTATGTCAACAGTCGCGATCCCAGCCTGTGGCAGTCGCAGTTCGACAAGATCTCGGCTCGCGGAACCCCGATCGTCTTGAGCTCGATCACCGATGACCCCAAGTGGACCAGCAAGTCCGTCAACATCCAGTCGGCGGACCGTGTGGTCAAGAACATCTCCGGCTACGCGGCTGACTGGATGGTGGCGGACAGCGGCGGCAAGGGCTCGTCGGTGGTCTTCACCATTCCCGTCCAGCCGGCGTTGGACAAGGTCGCGGACGCCTACTCCAGTCGGATCGAGGAATCGTGTCCGGGCTGCTCGGTCGACCGCGTGAACATCAAGGGCTTCGACTCGATCGGCAAGGACCTTCCCGGATCGGTCGTCAGCTATCTCCAGGCCCATCCCAACGTGAAGTATGTCTTCATGGCCTTCGGGGACATGACGATCGGCGTCCCCGATGCTCTCCGCGCGATCGGCATGAGCGACGTCAAGCTCTACTCCCAGTCGGCTGGGCGCACGAACATCCAATACCTCAGGGATGGCCTTCAGGCCGCCGACTTCGCCTACAGCAACCAGCTGCTGATCTATGTGGGCCTCGACGCGCTGGCTCGCGGCACGCAGGGCGAGTCCATGGAGGTGGCGGACAAGTGGATGATGCCGGCACAACTGCTGACTCCGGAGAACGTCAGCTCGGCGAAGGTGAACCAGGACGGATCTCTCGATGTCGCTGATACCGAAGCCTTCTTCATAAATTTGTGGGGAATCGAGTAGCACCGAAGGCGAGCCCGTATGGCGAGAACGACGTCGCCGGCAACCGGGAGGGCATCACCGATGTCCAGTTGCGCCCGCCGCGGACCGAACCTCTCGGACCCGATCCAGAACCCTCCTCACCCATCCGCAAGAACGCGTTGCACTCGACACAGAAGCAGGAGATGACATGTCTGACTTCACCATCTGTATTGGATCGACCGGGGGCGGCCTATGGGCCAGCCACGATTCGGGCCGGAACTGGAACCTCAGCACCTGCGACGATCCCGCGCAGCCGTACGAGCTCGACTGCCGAGCGATGGTCGTCGCCCCGGACGATCCGCGCGTCGTGTGGGCCGCGATCGAGGGCGAAGAACATGAAGACGTGATCGCTCGCAGCACGGACCTCGGCGACACCTACCAGCGCGTCAAGGTGCCCGTCAACGGCCGACAGGTCTGGTCCCTTGCCATCAGCCCCCATGATCCAAAGCTGATCTTCGCAGGAACCAGGCCTGCCGGGCTGATCCGGAGCACCGACGGCGGGGAGACCTGGTCGGAGATGCCTATCGGTGCCGCGAAGGTCTGCAGCGCCGGGAAGACCCGACTGCTGAGCCTGACGTTCACTGACGTACCCGGCGAGCTCTATGCCGGTATCGAGATCGACGGCATCTACTTCACGAAGGACAACGGCGAGACCTGGACTCGCTTCGAGACCACCGGTGGGCGTGCCCTGCTCGGCGACGACGAGGTCTGGAAGGAGGACCGCCCCGCGGACATCCACGCCGTAACCCACTCGACCACCACGCAGGGGCATCCCGCACTGTCCGTCGCCATGCCCATCGGCTACTTCCGGACCGAGGACCTCGGGAAGAGCTGGTACCAAACACGGTTCCCCGAGAAGGACCGCTTCGACAAGGGCATGTTCTACGCGCGGTCGATCGCGACCAAGGTGGACGACCCTACGGTCGTATTCGTCGGCGTGGGACGCCGGCCTCCGGAGCACGTGGTGCGCGGCGGAATCCTACGCAGCGACGACGGCGGCGACACCTGGGTGCCGGTCAGCCCGGTCCTTCGCTCGGAGGTATGGGCCATGGCGAGTCACCCGGACATGCCCGACACGATGGTCGCGATCACCCTCAACGGACAGGTTCTGGTGACGACGGACGGCGGCCTGGTGTGGGAGCTGATCGATCACGAGTTCGGAGAGACCCGGGCGCTCGCCATCACGCCCTTGGTGTCGTGAAGGCCACCCCTGGTACGAGTCCGATGAAATTCCGAGCAACCCCCGAGAACAAGACCTGTGGAGAGATGAAATGACTGCCAGCACCGAATGCACCGTGTTCAAGTACACCCAGAAGGAGACCGGACGGAGGAAGGCCGCTCACGTCCTGTGCCGCTCCGACATCGTCTTCGCCGCGGTCCAGGTCGTCCGGTCCGGCGGCGAGACGAACCTCCACTCGCACGGAAAGCTGGACGGCTTCTGGTTTGTGCTGCGCGGAGCGGCCCGCTTCTACACCACCGACGACGAGGTGCTCGCGGAGCTCAGCGCCGAGGAGGGGATCCTCATTCCTCGGGGATACCCATACTGGTTCGAGAGCGTGGGCAGTGAGGTCCTCGAGCTGCTGCAGGTCGAGGCGTCCGTGACCCAGTACGACACGGTCAGGGGATTCGGCGAGGACCGGACCGACTACACGCCTCGAACAACCCGTGACAGCGACGTCATGGTGCTGAAGGACGAGGCGTAGACGAATGCCGGGCCAGAGCGAGGGGAACTGACGATGGCTGCAATGTTCATGGTGGTCTCCACCTGGGGTGAGCTAAGCCGCAAGGACGAGCTTCAGGCCGCGGAAACGGCGACAATCGCCCGCCTGCAGCGGGAGGGATTCATCGTCCAAGGGTTCCAGAGGAGCGACGGTGGCGGTGGTTTCACAGTGGTCGTGGAGCAGAGTCTCGAGGCGGCGCAGGCGCGGCTCCGCGAGCTTCCCTTCGTCCAGAACGGTGTGCTTCGTCTCGATCTTTTCGCGGTGACTCCGCGCGCCCAGCCCACGGCTGGATGAAGCCACCTGGCCTCGTGGAGCGAATTCGCCCGCGAGGTCATCTCGCAGACTCCTTCGACAACCCCATTGACCTTGAGCAGGAGGCGCAGTGCAGTTTCGTTTCAATCACATCGGCATCACTGTGAGTGATCTCGACAAGTCGGTCGAGTTCTACCGCACGCTGTTCGGCCTACCGCCAGGACTCTATGTCGACATCCTCGCCGAGGACGCGTCCGCGGACGGCCAGGGCCGCGTTCAGCGGGTGGCCTTCGTTCCGATCGGGGAGACCGGCCTGATCGAGCTGCACGAGTTCACCCCGACGCGAGAGGCGCTAGGCGGTGGTCTCGAGAACACCGGGTATGCGTACCTGTCCTTCGACGTCGACGATCTCGAAGCCGAGTACGACCGGCTGGTGAAGCTCGGAGTCGACATCATGGCGTCACTCAGGGAGATCTACGTCGAGGCTCCCGACGGGAGTGAGACACCACGCTGGCAGAAGGTCTGCGACGTGCGCGACCCAGACGGAAAGCGCGTAGAGCT
The DNA here is from genome assembly GCF_056402215.1 of Rhodococcus sp. P4_B6. Taxonomy (NCBI): domain Bacteria; kingdom Bacillati; phylum Actinomycetota; class Actinomycetes; order Mycobacteriales; family Nocardiaceae; genus Rhodococcus; species Rhodococcus sp. P4_B6. The sequence goes on from NZ_JBFUHV010000003.1 coordinate 145,272, forward strand.
GGTCGAGAACGACACACGCCTCCAGACCCCGGCCATCAACCATGCTGCTCGGCAGGGACTGGCCCGGCCCGATCATCCCTACGTCGTCCGCGTCTGAGCCCGGGTGGTGGCGTGCTGGTGCACGCGGTTGAACGGCGAGTCCACGCTGACCATCCAGTCGATGTCGCCAGCGGCATCGGCGGCAGGCAGGAAAAGATCGGGCTCGCCCGGTGGGTGGTGATCAACGGGTACCGGTGCCTGGCCGCCGCCGAAAACTTCGGCCGCCCAACCTCGATATCGTCGTCAAGGACGAGGTCGCCATGGACCGGGTGACCCTGCTCGCGGCGGCGGTCATCGGAAACGTCGGCCGCCGCGACTTCGACGTCATCGAAGAGGCCAAGGCCGTCGAACTCCTGATCGGTGAATGCGACCGTCGAGAAGGCCGCCATGACACTCGCAAAGTCCAAGGGATGGATCTCTCAACGCCGAGGCCAACGTTGCCTGGTACACGACGTTCTTCGGCCGCCCTGCCGACCGTCGCCTACCCGACCTCTCCGAATGGCAGCTCACCGGTGACGCGGCGCTGCAACTGGTACTCGACCCGTACGGCGCCGGCAGCTCGACGGTGGCGCTCGCCGTAGACGGCATGGACGGCGTCCTCGCCGACCTCGAGCACCACGACATCATCCCGGAGATGATCATCGACGGGACAGCGACGATCACCGACCCCGCCGGCAACCGGATCAGAATTACGGCGCATCACCCGTAGTCCCTCGAACAGCTGACCACCGGCCGGAAAGACACCAGTCCCCCGCCGTGGACGTCGAGGACACCGACACCGCCGAATCCTTCGAACTTCCCGGCGCCGACCTGTCCGGTGAAGAACTCACCGTCCGCGTCATCCCCAAGCACGCCGACGAATTCACCTGCACCAGTTGCTTCCTCGTCCATCACCGCAGCCGCCTCGCCGACCCCGCGCAGCGGATGTGCCGCGACTGCGCCTGAAACGTCGGAATATCCGCGGACCCGCACGTGTCCACGAGAAACGGTGCAATCCTCCGGGTGCGCTGATCTGCGCGGAGACCGCCACCGCCATGTATCACCTCATCGCACACACTCGACCCGCGCGATGCCTTCGTCTCACGGGCCCCGGCGGCCCGTAATGGAGGTGGTGGGGCGGGCGGGGCTACCGCCCCACCACCCGCACAACCCCACCATCACGGGGCATGACGATGCCACCGGCCACCCCGCTGGCCGTCGCCCCGGCTCGTAGCGAGGACAGTCTCATGCGCGGCCGAAGAGCTGCCGCACGCCGCCGTCCTCATCGACCGCATACGGCGCCATCCCCTACAGACCCAGAATCCGCTGAGGTGCCCGCACCGCAGCCTCCACCGAAAGAGGGTGGTCCCGAACGACCAATGCAAACGACACCGACTGATCCGGTTCGCTCGGCATCCGCCGCACGAGCTGCCCGATCGCGGTATCGACGTCTAACCCCGGCGCCTTGGACGCAGCCTTGACCTCGACGTAGAGCCGGCGGCCGTCCTTCTCGGCAACAATGTCCACAAAATCCACCTCGGTACGGACAGTCCATCCCTGAGACGACAACCACCCCGCGAAGTCCTCGACCACGCGGGCCTCATCACCTCTCATGCCGGACACGGTAAGCCTGAAACATCAATTCCGAACAACACAACAACGCAAGACACCACGAACTCATATCGTCCGCCAAAAGCGGTCATCCATGGCTGGACGACGCGTGCGGTACACCAGCGGTGCAGACGCCGTCTCGATCGCCAGGTGAGCGTGCGTCGGCGTGCCCAACTGGGGCGGCCATCGCGTGATTCCTCAAGGGCTACCGCGTTGACCGCGACATCCTCATACACGTCGAAAACGATGTCAGCGATATCCTTGAGAGCACGCCATAGAGGTAAATCCACGGTTGCATTTGCGCTGGTCGTGCCGTCGGGACCAGTGTGGGGAACCACGAGCCGACGGAGTGAGTAGACCGTCCGATGGGTGAAGGTGATCCGCTCGACACGCAGCGGTACCCGTCCTCCCCTGCCGCGGAGCTGGCAGGCACGGGCTTCGACGATGCCGAGGAGATCGGCCGCGGCGGTTTCGGCGTCGTCTACCGCTGCACCCAGGAGGACCTAGATCGCACGGTGGCGGTGAAGGTGCTCACCGTCGAACTCGACGAGGAGAACCGCGCTCGATTCTTCCGAGAACAGAGGGCGATGGGCCGGCTGACCGGGCACCCGAACATCGTCAACATTCTGCAGGTCGGTGCCACCGACAGCGGACTTCCCTACATCGTGATGCCGTATCACCCGCAGGATTCGCTCGACGTGTGGATCCGCCGTCACGGTCCGCTGCCGGTCGACGAGGCGCTGCGACTCGGTGTGAAGATGGCGGGCGCGGTGGAGACGGCGCACCGGCTCGGCATCCTGCATCGCGACGTCAAACCCGCGAACATCCTGCTCACCGATTACGGCGAACCGGAATTGACCGACTTCGGCATCGCCCACATCACCGGCGGCTTCGAGACCGCCACCGGCGCCGTCACCGGGTCCCCGGCCTACACCGCGCCCGAGGTCCTCGGCGGTGAACCACCGACACCGGCCGCCGACGTCTATGCCCTCGGCGCCACCCTGTTCAGTGCCCTCACCGGGCATGCCGCATTCGAGCGCCGCAGCGGTGAACAGGTCGTCGCCCAGTTCCTGCGGGTCACCACACAGGAGGTACCCGACCTGCGCGAGCACGGAATCCCGGACGACGTGTCCGAGGCGATCGCCCGCGCGATGTCCCGGACCCCCGATCAGCGCCCGGCTACCGCGGACTTCGGGAAACAGCTGCGCGGGCTGCAACGCGCCCACGGCTTCCCGGTCGACGAGATGGCCCTGCGCGCAGAACCCACCGCAGAGGTGGATGCGGAGATCACTGCTCGGGGACCTGTGTCGCGTGGCCTCCGACGGTCCACTACCCCCTCCACGCTGGGCGCGACGGGAAGTCTCCCCCTGGAATTGACCAGCTTCGTCGGCCGCCGACACGAACTCACCGAGGCGAAGAACCTGCTGACCGGGTCGCGACTAGTGACGCTGACCGGGATCGGGGGTGTTGGGAAGACCCGGCTGGCGATGCGGGTCACGTCCGCTGTGCAGCGCGACTACGCCGACGGTGTGCGCCTGGTCGAGTTGGGTGACCTGCGCGACGAGACATCGCTGGTCGACGCCATCGCCGGCGGGGTGGGGGTGCGGGACCATTCGGCGAGGCCGCTGCGCGAGGTCCTCGTGGAGCATCTGGCGGCACGGGAACTGCTGCTGGTGCTCGACAACTGTGAACACGTGGTGGACGCGGTCGCTGAACTCGTCGGCCTCCTGCTGCGGGTGTGTCCGCGGTTGCGGATTCTGGCTACCAGTCGCGAACCCCTGGTCATCGGCGGCGAGGCGGTGCTGCGGGTTCCCCCGCTGGCCGTCCCCGATCCCGAACGGAAGCCCTCCCTGCGCGGGTTGCCCAAATACGATGCGGCGACCCTGTTCGCCGAACGCGCCGCTGCTGCCGTTCCGGGGTTCGCGCTCACCGAGGACAATGCGGCGGCGGTGGCGGGGATCTGCCACCGCCTCGACGGGTTGCCGCTGCCGATCGAACTGGCGGCGGCCCGGTTGCGGGCGATGTCGCCCGAGCAGATCCTGGGGCGCCTCACCGACCGCTACACCCTGCTGACCCGCGGCAACCGGGGCGCGCCGACACGGCAACAGACCCTGCGGTTGTGTATCGACTGGAGTTTCGAATTGTGCACCGCCGGCGAGCAACTGGTGTGGGGTCGGCTGGCGGTGTTCGCGGGAAGCTTCGAACTCGATGCCGCGGAGCTGGTCTGCGGCGAGGGCCTCGACCCGGACGAGTTACTCGACACGGTGACGTCGTTGGTGGAGAAGTCGATCCTGATCCGGGAGGAGCACGGGTCGGTGGTGCGGTTCCGGATGCTCGAGACGCTCCGCGAATACGGCTACGAGAAACTCGAGCAGACCGGTGAGGCTGTGGCTGTGCGCCGCCGCCATCGGGACTGGTACGAGGCGTTGGCGCTCGATGCGGAGGCCGAGTGGATCAGCGCCCGCCAACTCGACTGGATCACCCGCCTGAAACGGGAACAACCGAACCTGCGGGAGGCCCTCGAATTCAGCGTCGACGACGATCCCGCCGCCGGACTGCGCACCGCCGCCGCACTCCGCTGGTTCTGGAGCTCCCAAGGCCTCCACAACGAGGGCCGGCGCTGGCTCGACCAACTGCTCGCCCGCCAGAGCGGCCCACCCACTCTCGATTGGGTCAAGGCACTCTACTTCGACAGCGTCATGGCGAATGTGCAGGGCGATCTCGAGGCCGGGACCGCGCTCGTCGAGGAGGCACGCACGCTCACCGCGCAGACCAGTGATCCGATGATGCGCGCGCTCGTTGCCGACGCGGAGGGCATGCTGGCCCTCTACAGGGGTGACCTCCCCCGCGCATGCTCTCACCTGGAAACCGCGCTCACGGCGTTCAGCGAACGCGGAGATCGCACGCTCGAAGTGGCCGCTCTGTACCCGTTGGGGTTGGCCTATGAACTGTCCGGCCTGACCGACCAGGCAATCGAATGCCACGAACGTGTTCTCGCGATCACGCAGATGCACGGCGAGAAGGTGTATCGATCGCATTCGCTGTGGGCCCTGGGAATTGCCGTGTGGCGACAGGGCGATACCGATCGCGCGGTCCGGCTTCTCGAACAATCGCTGGAGCTGACCGGGCAAGTGCACAGCCCCCGCTTTGCCGCAGCCTGCCTCGAGGCGCTGGCCTGGATCTCATGCCAGCGGCACGACCCGGCTCGGGCCGCAGTGCTGATGGGAGCTGCGGACGGGCTGGCGAAGTCGGTGGGCAGTGCCGCCGTCATCCACTCCACACTTCTTGTCTACCGAGAGGAATGCGCTCGGTCGGCCCGACAGACGCTCGGGGACAAAGCATTCGCAGCGGCCCACCGCAAGGGTGAACAGCTCGGCTTCGACGCGGCCATCGCCTACGCACGCCACGAACATCCGCCCCGCATCTCCGCACGCGACACCGGCGGGTCGACGCGGCTGACCAAGAGGGAACGCCAGGTCGCCGACCTGATCGCCGAAGGCCTGACCAATCAGGCCATCGCCGACCGCCTGGTGATCGCACCGCGCACCGCGCAAGGACATGTGGAGCACATCCTTGCCAAACTGGGCTTCACCTCCCGAACACGAGTCGCGGCCTGGGTCGTGGAGCAGGCACACGACGATGTGTAGGTGGCTAGGGATAGGATTCGCGGCACCAAAGTGGTGTGATGGCCAGTGGTACGTTCCCAAAATGCCGTGCGATTTAACGTTCCACTACCGCAATTCGATACGGACCGGCGCCATCGATGACCGTCCGGAACGCTCGGTCTGACACTGGTTCACTTGCTGCCTTTCCCTGACATGGTTTCCCGTGCTGCACTGGGCCGTGATGCGTAGGCCAACGTCACTGGGTTGAGGATGGCTGCCAATTCTTCCGGGCTGAGCAGGCCTTGTGACACCGCTAGGTCGGCCACCGCCTGCCCGCTCGACAGCGCATCAGCGGCGAGACGCGTGGCAGCCTCGTATCCGATGTGGGGGTTGAGAGCGGTCACCAGGCCGATGGAGCGCTGAACGTTGGAGCGCAAATACTCGACGTTGGCTGCGATTCCGGGCACGCAGAGTCTTGTGAGAGCGTCGCAACCCGCTGTCAGATGGTTAAGTGATTTGAACAGGCTATGGGCGATGATCGGCTCGAAGGCGTTGAGTTGCAACTGCCCGGCTTCGGCGGCCATGGTGATCGTGATGTCGTTGCCGATCACCTCGAACGCGATCTGGCTCACCACTTCGGGGATGACCGGATTGACTTTCCCAGGCATGATGCTTGAACCGGCCTGCACTGTCGGCAAAGTGATCTCACCCAAACCGATCCGAGGACCGGACGACAAGAGTCGCAGATCATTGCAGATCTTCGATAGCTTCACAGCGGTCCTCTTGAGGACACCCGACAACTGCACCAATGCGCCGACATCCTGGGTGGCTTCGACAAGGTCCGTCGCGGTCGACAACTCGAGCCCCGTTATCCGCCGCAGCTCGGCGCACACCTTAGCGGCGTAGTCGGGATGGGCGTTAAGTCCCGTGCCGATCGCTGTGCCCCCTAGGTTGATTTCGGAGATGAGGACCAGCGCTTCACTTAGCCGGGCGCTGTCTTCGTTGATCATCACAGCGAAGGTGCCGAACTCTTGTCCCAGTGTCATCGGGACGGCGTCTTGCAGCTGTGTCCGGCCCATCTTCAGGACGTCGGCGAATTCGGCTGCTTTGGAGCTGAATTCGACGGACAGCGCATCCATACCTCTGCGGAGTCGGGCTACGGCGAAGTGCAGTGCAACTTTCAGTGCCGATGGATACACGTCATTGGTGCTCTGCGACAGATTGACGTGTTCGAGCGGATGCAGGTATTCGTACTGGCCGCGTCGGTGCCCCAGGATCTCCAGTGCCCGGTTGGCGATCACTTCGTTGGCGTTCATGTTCGTCGATGTACCGGCGCCCCCCTGGATGGCGTCGACGACGAACTGCTCGTGATGGCGGCCGTGCTGGATCTCTTCGCACGCCTGCACGATGGCGACGCAGCATTGGTTATCGAGGAGGCCCAGTTCGTGGTTGGCCACCGCGGCTGCTTGCTTGACATAGGCGAGCGCTGACACGAGCTCGGTGTATCGGCTGATCGGGGTGCCGCTGATCGTGAAGTTTTCCAGCGCCCGCAGCGTGTGCACCCCATACAGTGCCTCGTCTGGTACCTCACGATCCCCGAGGAGATCGTGCTCGATACGAGTTCGGTCCGTAGCAGTGCTCACCGTGTATCCCTTCATCGTGTTTGTCGGCCCGGTCAGGCCTGGCCTCATCTGCACCGCTTCGGCGGAATGGCGACTTCGATTGCAAACCTGAAGTCCGTCGCTGCGCGGTCCGCAAGCAACTCGATCACCTGCGCCACTGTCCGCCATCCTAGCGACTAACTAGACAGCTAGACAACCAGGTTGGATGGTTCTATAGTTGTCGCTGTGAGTAGGAGCACGCGAGAGCTGCGTTGTCATCCTCGCGACGGACCGCGAAGGCTGGAGGAAAACACCCGCCCGACCAACGTCGACGCATGGGCGATTCGCGAACTCGCGTTCTCCGTAGCCGATGCTCATCCGAGCAGCCAATCAATCGAGGTAAGGCATGACTGTCAGTCCGCTGCGGAGTCCGGTGACCTCACTAGCACTGCAGCACTCGCCTACCGGGCCGCGGTAACGTGACGCCAGCCGCATCCACGAAGTCAGGATTCTCATCGTTGAACGCGCGGTCAGAACAAACCAGCGAGAACTCAGTGACTAGTTGCTCGGGCAGACCCCGTCCACCTACGCCCCGCACGTATTTCTCGACACCGAAGGCAGGGCAATGAACACATACAGACGGCAGGATTCTAGGATCGGTCATTGATGCAACCGGCAACGAAATTAGAGCGGACGAGCCTCGTAGACCAGGCCGTCGAACAACTGCGTAGTCAGATCATTGATGGGTCGCTGCCCCCGGGCACCCCATTGCCCGAGGGGCAGATCAGCGATTCGCTAGGAATCGCCCGACCTACCGTCCGCGAAGTGCTGCTGCGGCTGCAGAACGACGGCCTGGTCCAAAAGCAGGGCCGAGGGTTGCCACATGCTGTTACCCGCATCAGCCGTGAAGACCTCATCGATATCTTCACCGCACGGTTTCATCTCGAAGCGGCCGGCGCCCGATCATTCGACACCGCGACCGAGAACGCTCGCGAGGCGGTGGATCGAAGCCTCGAGGAGCTCGAGGCCGCGGTCGCCTCGTCCGACCGGCTCGCACAGGTTCGGCTCGACTCTCAATGCCATACCGCAGTTGTCGGCCTGACCGGTTCTCGACGATTGGTCGCCGCGCATACCCAGCTGTTGGTGGAGGCTCGACTGGCTGCGGTCACATCGCGCGGCGCCGATCGCGTCGTGGCCGTGGCCAACCACCGTGAGTTTGTCGACCTGCTTCGGGCAGGACAGACAGAAGCCGCCTGCAAGCAGCTCGAAGGGCGAATGAACGTTGCACGCGAGCGGGTCTTACAGAACCTCCCCGGCTGATCAACCGGGAGCAACAGTTCCGATACCTCATTCAACTCTGAGGACGACAACTGGCGATGGCGCATCTGCGCAGCTGGTAGCGCCCCTGTATCCACTCACGCACCCCTTCCTGACTGGGGTGAGCAACAGCCAACAATCCGTCGACTGCGAGTGCTTCACACGAAACACCTGATCGGACAAAGAAATGCCGACAACAGGGATACGACGTAGCGGCACCGCCACCAAGAGCAGGGTGGACATCCCGCTCCACGGGATCAGCGCGATCGAGGACCAAGAAACCACGTTCGCCCATCCTGCTTACATCTCGGAGGCGAGGCCGACGTGGTGAAGAAGCTCGCCCGCGTGGCACTCGCGCTCGGCGTCCTAACGACGCTAGTCGCGTGCGTATCGACGAGTACCAGCGACGGTGCAAATGGAGTGGATGTGGTACTCGTCGAGGGATTCGGCGCCGAGTACCAGGACCTTTTCGAGGAGCAGATCGCCAAGCCGTTCACAGAGGCAACCGGTATCCAGGTCAAGTATTCGGCAGGCGGGTCTGGCGCGGAACAGTACGCGGCCATCCGGGCCGCCAATGGCGACCCCGGTTTCGATCTCGCTGTGATGACCAGTCTCGAGCTATATCAGGGTAGCCGGGACGAGATGCTCACCCCGGTGACGCCGCAGCAGGTGCCGAATATGGCCCGCCTGCCGCAAAAACTGCTGAACAACACCTACGGCGTCGGCGCGATCCAGGACATCCAGCAGGTCGTGCTGATGTACAACCGCACGGCATTTCCACAGCCACCCACGAGCTGGGAGGTGCAATGGGATCCGCAATACCGCTCGGGTGCGCTGATCTTCAACCCAGCCAACATTCTCGGTGTCTACGCGCTGCTCACCGCCGCCGAGCTGGATGGCGGAGGAATCGACGACATAGATCCTGGGTTCGCCCGGACAGCGGAGCTGGCCCAGTATGCCCTCGCCACACCGACAAGGTCGGCCGAGGCGGTGCCGTTCATGGCGAAGGAAACCGCCACAGCCTTCCCATACCTGGATGGACGCGCCGCGATCTACTCCCACACCAACAACTACGACTTCACGGTTCCGCGTGAAGGAACGTATGCGTCACTGGGCTCCCTCGGTATCCCGGTCGGTGCCGCGCACAAGGATTCGGCCTACAAACTCATCGACTACTGGCTTTCCGACGAGGTGCAGCAGCGTTGGGCGCTTGCGTACAACGTCGGGCCCGCGATCACCGGTCTGCAGTTCTCCCCGGACTTCGCAGCCAAACACATCACGACTCCTGAGGCGCTGGAGGAGATCAAGATCGCCGATGCGGCAACTGTGGTGAAGAACCGCACCGAGTGGTCACAGCGGTGGGCGGAGGCCGTCCGGTGACAGCGATTGTGTCGTCCACCCCCACTCCTACGTCCAGGCGGTCGCCGACGCGTAGGCGTTCGGGGCTGCCGTGGTTGACGTTGCCCGCCACGGTTTGGGTCCTGGCAGTCTTCGCTATCCCGACCGCAATGCTGATAGCCAGCAGCGTGCTGACCTTCGACGGCGCGAAGGTCACGGGACCGCTCACCACCGCGAACTATACGAACCTGTTCGGCGATAACTACTTCTGGTCCGTGCTGTGGGACACCGTCTCGATCTCGGTCGTGGTGGGAGCAGTGTGCACGGCCGCAGGACTGCTGGTGGCGCATTTCATCGTCCGATCCGGGTCACGGTTCCGCACGCTCGTCCTGCTCGTCGTTGTCTCTCCCCTGGTGGCCAGCGTCGTGGTCCGTACCTATGGCTGGCTGGTGCTGTTGCAGGACGACGGGCTGGTCAACCAGATCCTGCTCTGGACCGGGCTTGCCGACTCACCGGTGGCGTTCATCGGGTCGAAGTTCGCGGTGATCGTCGGGCTCGTGCACGTGCTCCTGCCATTCGCGGTGTTCACCGCAATGGCGAGTGTGCAGAGCGTCGATCCTGTCCTCGAGCGCGCGTCCCGCGATCTCGGTGCCGGACCGGTCACCACGTTCTACCGGATCACACTGCCGCTGATCCGGCCCGGCCTGATCGCCGGTTTCATGCTCACGTTCGCGATCAGTCTCGGTGCGTATGCCGCGGCCGCAATCCTCGGCGGAGGACGAGTGCAAACGCTCGCAACCCTGGTTCGCGACCGCATGGTGGTCAGCCTCGAATGGGGGCAGGCCGCGGCGATCGCCGCGGTCATCCTCCTGATCAGTGCAATCACGGTCTCCGCGCTGGCGTGGGCCGGCCGCCGTTCATCGAAGGGGGCATGACGATGCGTTTCCATCCGTGGCTGATGCTGCGCACCGCGCTACTCGTGCTCGTACTCGCCTTCGTGACCGTGCCGATGCTCGTCGTGGTCTGGACCTCCATCCAGCCCGACATCTACCCCGCGTTTCCGCCCAGCGGGCTTTCCCTGCGCTGGTGGAGTTCCGCGCTCACCCCCGAGTGGCTCCTGCCCATGGCGCTGTCCGCCCAAATCGCGCTCGGTTCCGCGGCGTGCGCGGTCGTGGTGGGCTCAGCCGCAGCCTATGCCCTCGCCCGCGGACCGGCCCGCGGGCGCTCCCTCCTGGAAGGGTTCCTCGCCAGCCCACTACTGCTACCCGAAATTGTGATCAGCCTGTCCGTCGTTCAGCTGGTCTCACTCCTCAGCGCAAGAGAATTGATCGGTCCCACCCTGCTGGTCATAACCCACGTAACGATCGGTATCCCCTTCGTTCTGCGCACCGTGGGAGTCAGTCTGCTCGGTGTCAACCCGCTGTGGGAACGCGCGGCCCGTGACCTCGGTGCCTCGGCGTGGCGCACGTTCGCCACGATCACGCTCCCGATGATGAAGTCGGGGATGTTCGCGGGCGCACTGTTCGCCTTCATCGTGTCGTTCAACAACGTCGAGCTCTCCCTGTTCCTCACCACGCGCAATTCGAACACGCTGCCCATCCGACTACTGCAGTACATGGAGTACGAGTACTCGCCGACCCTCGCCTGTGTCGCGGTCACCAGCGTCGTCGGTATCTGTCTCATCACGGGCGTGGCATCTCGGTTCGTCCACTTGACCGAGTTCATCCACGGAGGTACCACGTGACCGCACACGTACGCGCCATCACGGAGGCAGCCACGCGAGCGAGCACCGGCGGCTCCGCCGTCGCGTTGCGTGGTATCCGTAAGGAATTCGGTTCGTCGGCGGCCGTCGACAACCTCGATCTCGACGTGCATCCCGGCGAATTCCTCACTCTGCTCGGCCCCTCGGGCTGCGGCAAGACGACAACCCTGAACATGGTGGCAGGCTTCCTGACGCCCGACGCCGGACGCATCCTTCTCGACGGCCAGGATGTCCACCACCTGCCACCGGATCGGCGCGACACCGCGATGGTCTTCCAGCAGTACGCCCTCTTCCCGCACCTGACCGTCGGCCAGAACGTCGGATACGGGCTGCGGATGCGTAAACGCCCGAAAGTGGAGATCCGCGAGCGCGTCTCGGACGCGCTCGATCGTGTCGGCCTCGCCGGGGCCCAGGATCGTCTGACCACTCAGCTGTCCGGCGGGCAGCAACAGCGCGTCGCCCTCGCCAGGGCGATCGTAGTGCGCCCGAAGGTACTACTGTTCGACGAGCCACTATCGAACTTGGATCTCAAGTTGCGCGAGCAACTCCGACTGGAAATCAAGCACCTGCAACGCGAACTCGGGATCACCTCGATTTTCGTCACCCATGATCAAACCGAGGCACTGGTGATGAGCGATCGGATAGCGGTGATGCGAGCCGGCCGGATCGAGCAACTCGGTACGCCCGAGACGATCTACCAGGAACCGGCGAACGCGTTCGTGGCCGGGTTCGTCGGACAGTCCAACCTGATCCCCGGCGTGTGTGTGGAGGTCGGGTCGGGTGAATGCCTCGTCCGACTGTCCACTACCGACACAGTGCATGCGCGACACTCCGGAGCGGTCGCAGCGGGTGACCCGGTCCACGTCCTGCTCAGGCCGGAGGCGCTCCGCCTGGGCGGTACGGATGCCGCGACGTCGATCGCGGGGCGGGTGGTCGAGGTCGTCAACGAAGGCAGTCTCGCCACCGTTGTCCTCGAGATCACCCCAGACATTCGGCTCCGGGTATCCGTGCCCGATCCAGGCGCGCTCAGCCTGCCCGCGCTCGGCAACGAGATCGACGTCACCGTTCCCCGGGGCGCCGCCCGCGCCCTACCCGCCGGCAACTAACAACCCCGCGTCTCGGCCGGAAATTGCAGAAAACCGCAACTTCAGCGACTGGTGAAGAACATCGAATCACCTATTCTTGGAACACTTTTCGAAAGGTCCCGAGGTTCAGTTCAGAATGAGAATGCCTGTCCTCGATCCACGCACATATCGGGACTAGAGCTGACCAATAACACCTCGGAGCCTGCGAACCCGCCAACCCCACCCGCACTCGGGAATCGAGTTGAGTGCGCACACAGTCGGTAGCTCGACAGTGAACCCATCTCACGCGGTTGGCCGTGCCGTATTCGACGATATGCTCTTCTCCACGCCATCACCGAGCACGCTCGGATCGGCGGACCGCTCGGCGAGTAAGAGGGCCGAACCGGCGAACGGTCCGCACCGACGCCGCGATCGCGCACTGGGCGAGGGACTGCGTGAGCACTCGATCATCGCCATTGACGAGCTTGTGGTCCTGGCGATGGACGGCGGCAGTTTCCGACCATCCCACCTCTGGCTTCGGATGGCGGTGGTGCCCGTGGTGCCGGCAGGCACCGCGATGCTCGCGCCGACCGCATCTCCGTGGAGCTCCCCCACCCTGGTGACCGCCACCGCTCACGGGTTCACGAACCGTGCGCGCAGAATGCGAACTCGACGTAATCCGATCGCAGGTGCATGGGCCGCCGCGGTCGGCCCTACGTGGTGTCGAGAACCAATCCCGATTACGGGATCCGGTCCATCGGAGCGGGCTCGATCGTCACCCAATTTTGTGGCGATCGACGCAAATTCGGTCGCGGCGAGCGGACAGGACGGATTGTGGACGGGGGTTGCAGGAGTACTCAACCGGACCGCGTGCCAGCTGGTCCGCCGGCTCGACGCTCGTTCACGCCTCCATCTGACGCGACCGGCGTCCTAGCGCCGTAGCCGGCGTTCCTCCCGACAACTCCCACCGGCGACTGATCTGCCTGAGACGTGCCCTCCGAATTGGTAGCCGACCTTGCACGCTCAGTTCTCGACCGGCGAGCCCGGCAGAATCACCCGCACCTTCGGCTCTCATTCGACGGCTTTACCTGCGAAGACACGGTCGGTGGGAGGCGGACTAAGCCGAGCCGAACCACAATGACAACCTAGTAACTAGACAACCTAGTTGCACCGTTCTATGATTTCCCTTACACGAGCAGGACGGCTAGGGCATGGCTCACGGCAGAACACCTGAGCATCACCGCCCTCCGCGCCGCTATCCCCAAGGCTCGACTCCTCCCAACACCGAAAGGCACAAAGTGCGAGAATCGATCGACCTCACCAACGCCCAGCTGTGGGGCAAGGTGACATCGCTAGCACTCCAGAACTCGCCGGATTTCGGACTCCGCCTGCACCAACTGCCCGAGTTTGTCCGTGCGTTCGCCGAAATCAAACTGGCTGCGGTCCGCACGAACCGAGACCTGGGACTGCTGGACAAGACCCGCGCGAACGCCATCGAGGAGGCAGCGGTCGAAGTCGCGCGCGGTGAGCTGCTGGATCAGTTTCCGCTGCGAGTCGTTGCTGTTGGCGGCGGAACGTCCACGAACATGAATGTCAACGAAGTGCTGGCCTCCCGGGCAACCCAGCTTCTTCCGAGTGAATCAGAGCTGACGATTCACCCAAACGACCATGTGAATCGGTCCCAGTCCTCCAACGATGCCTATCCGACAGCCGCACGGCTGCTCCTTGCCCGCCAGGCGCTAGGCGTGGCTTCCGCCTTGCGAAACCTTGCGCGCAGCTTCATTCGACAGGCCGAGCGACACTCTGGTGTGGAGAGGATGGGGCGCACCGGCTGGCAGGACGCCGTCATGGTTCCGGTGTCCGAGATCCACATGGCGCAGGCGGCCGCTGCAGAGCGCTTCGCCGATCAGTTCGAGGTCGCAGCGCAGGCACTCTACGCCGTTCCGCTCGGCGGGACGGTTCTCGGGACCGGAGTCGGGGCGCCAGACGGATTCGCGGCCGCAGTCGTACAGCAACTGGCAGACATTACGGGCCTGCCCCTGCGTCCAAGTGCTAACCCGATCGACGCCTTCGCGCATGCCGACGGATACTCGGCGCTCGCCGACACCGCCGCCCGGTGTGGCAGCATCTTGTACAAGCTGAGCCACGACCTCCGGGTCTTGAGCTCTGGCCCGAACGGTGGGTTGTCGGAGGTAATTCTGCCGAAACTTCAGCCTGGGTCGTCGATCATGCCGGGCAAGGTCAATCCGGTCGTGCCCAGCATGGTGGGACAGGCCAGCTTCTCAATTCGCGCAGCAGCTACGGCGGTAAGTTTGGCTGTCGCCGGAGGCGAGCCCGACTTCAACTCGAACAGCCCCTCGGTCGTCGCCTCCTTGTCGCCGGCGCTAACCGAGCTGGCCGCTGTGATTCCGGTCTTTGCCGAGAAGTGCATCGACGGGTTGGAATGGAACAGGGACCGACTTGCCGTCCTCGCTTCTCGCCCGTTTGACTCGCTCATTACCCAGGCGGAAGAAGACGGCTATGACGCCGTCGCCAGCCACGCGGTTTAAGGCGCTTCCCGCGATCAGCACCTGGTCGACTACTGCGTATCGCCACGCGAATATGAGAGCGGCTCAGGCTTGTTCGCCTCACTCTCACAATACCCGGCGTCTCGAAGTCGGGGAACTGAAGAAGATCGAATCGCTGTCACAGTCCAGAGCTTCGTTCGCCTGACAGCGCATCGTCCCTACAGGAAACCGGATTGGACCAGAAAGATGCAAAGCACCACCGCCCCTGTCGTCGACAGCAGCAGTAGGACGATGAAGATCCTCTTCCGGGCGATCAGCGCGATCGAACGTGCCGGAAACAAGCTTCCCAACCCATTCTGGTTGTTCTGGATCATGGCCGGAATCGTGGGCGGTCTCAGCTTCGTCCTCTCCCTGGCCGGAGTATCGGTGACCTTGCCGAACTCCGGTGAAGTCGTGGAGGTCAAGAACCTGCTTTCCCTCGAGGGGATCGGTTATGCCGCGGAATCCGCTCTCGACAACTATTCGGAGTTTCCGGCTGTTTCCCTTGTAATCGCAATGATTCTCGGCGTGAGTATCGCTGAGGCGAGTGGGCTCATGACTACTCTCCTCCGAGCCACCGTGATCCGCATGCCGGCTCGCTGGGTGACGTTCGCGGTCGCTTTCGGCTCGATGATCTCGCACGTATTGGGTGATTCGGCATACATGGTGATGATTCCGCTCGGAGCATTGGCCTTCCGTGCTGTGGGGCGGAGCCCTGTTCTCGGTGTCCTCGTTGCATTCGTGTCGGTCTCGGCGGGCTTCAACGCGAGTCCACTTGTCACGCCGTCCGCAGCGATTCGGGCCTCACTGACAACGGCGGCCGCCCAGACGGTCGATCCCGACTACGTGGTTACCCCCGTTGCGACGTACTTCTATGCCGCAGTCGCGTCTGTGTACTTGTCGATCGTCATCACGCTGGTGGTCGAGTTTGTCCTGGCGAAACGCCCTGAGTTCAGCCAGTGGCCTGCGGCGGATGATGATTCGCCTGCCGACGGTGCGGCCGCGGGTGACGTGACTGACTTGGATGTTCAGCTCACCTCGTTGGAACGCCGGGGACTGAAGCGGGCCGGCGTCGCGCTCGTCGTCTATGTCGCGGCTGTGATAGCGCTTATGCTGGTTCCGGGCTCCCCTCTGCTCGGCGAGAACGGCAGTATTGTGCAGTCGGTGGTGGTGCTGAACATCACCGTGTTCATCGGCCTGCTGTTTGCGGTACTGGGATTTGTGTACGGGCGGGCGACAGGGAGCGTGACGTCGCTGTCAGCGCTTCCGAAGATCATGGCGGACGGCATCATTCCGGTCGCGCCGGTGCTCGTGTTGTTCTTCGCCGCGTCACAGTTCTTGGGCTACTTCGAATGGACCGGGCTGGGCTCCGTTATCACGGTCGAGGGCGCTGACCTCCTGCACAAATTGAACGCCCCTCATCTGGTCGTTCTGGTCATTGTGATCTTCGCGATCGCGGTACTGAATCTGGTTATCTCGAGCGGAACCGCGATGTGGTCCATCCTCGCGCCGATTCTGGTGCCGATGATGATGTACGTCGGCATGCGGCCGGAGGCGACGCTGGCGGCCTTCATGATCGGAGATTCGGCTACCGGACCGGTCACGCCTATGAACGCCTTCTTCATTCTTGCGCTCGGATACGTGCAGCAATACAAGAAGAACGCAGGAATCGGAACGGTCATTTCCTTCGCGATACCTCTATCCATCGCAGTCCTCATCTCCTGGTCTGGACTCTTCGTCGTCTGGTACCTGCTCGGGGTCCCACTGGGCCCCGGCGGCTACCTCTACTGACTCTCCCCGCATACATCGCCATATCCACGTGACTGCCCGACGGTATTGCACACCTGAGCAATTCGACAAGATCTCTGACGACGACGAATAGTCTGAGGTTGGCGGTTGGGGGTGGTCGGGCACGTCCCAACCGCCGATCCAGAAAGAGGCCACCCCGTGAGGGACATCCTGATTCCTGCCGCGATAACCCCATCGTCCGCGGGTTCGCAGGCGCTGGCTGCCGCACAATCTCAGCTAACCGAGGCCGTTGCTCGACTCGGCTACGACGCCGGCATGCATGCCATGCTTGCCAACGCCCGCCGCGAGACCCGGATCAGCATCCCGGTGCGCCGCGACTCCGGTGACATCGAGGTACTCACCGGCTACCGTGTCCAGCACAACGTCTCACGCGGCCCGGCAATCGGCGGCGTCCGGTTCCATCTGGACGTCGATTTCAACGCAGCACGTGCCCTCGCCATGTGGACGACGTGGCAGTGCGCGCTCATTGACCTCCCCTACGGTGGGGCGACGGGAGGGATTGCACTGGAACCGGATGACTACTCGCAACACGAGCTCGAGCGGATCACTCGCCGGTACACGAGCGAGTTGATGTCGCTCCTCGGCCCGAAGAGCGACATTTCCTCCCCGGACATCGGAACCGACGAACAGACCATGGCCTGGATGATGGACACCTACTCGGCCGCCCGCGGGTACACGGTGCCCGGGGTCGTCACCGGCAAGCCTCTGTTCATCGGCGGTTCACGTGGCCGGACGGACGCGACCTCGCGCGGTGTCGTGCACGTCGCGCAGGCGACGCTCGAGCGGGCCGGAGTGACTGTGAACGGGGCGAGGGCCACAGTCCAGGGCTATGGCAAGGTCGGCCGCGGCGTGGTGCGGTTCCTGCACGAGCACGGCGTGCGGGTTGTCGCGGTCTCCGACCGGTTCGGCGCGGTGCACGACCGCCGCGGACTGGATCCGGACCGGCTCGACGAGCACCTGGCCAGCACCGGCTCGGTCGCCGGACTACCCGACGCCGACACCATCTCCGGCGACGAGTTGTTGGAGCTCGAAGTCGAATTACTGGTCCCGGCGGCTGTCGAGGGTGTGCTGCACGAGGGTAACGCCCGCCGGGTCCAGGCTCGGGTGATCGTCGAGGGTGCCAACGGCCCGACCAGCACCGCCGCCGATTCGATCCTCGCCGAACGCGGCATCGAGGTGGTCCCAGACATCCTGGCCAACGCCGGCGGTGTGATCGTCTCGCATTTCGAGTCGGCGCAGGCCGACCAGGCGAACTGGTGGAGTCGGGACGAATTGCAAGCCCGCCTCGCTGACCGAATCCTCGTAGCGTGGCGGCACGTGGCAGACGTGGCGACGCAAGAACTGGTGTCACTGCGCTCGGCCGCGACACTGGTTGCCGTCGAACGAGTGGCCCACGCGGACCGCATCCGCGGCCTCTACCCGTGAGAATCGGACACTGATCTCCGCCGGGCTGAGTGCGCACCTGCAGATACCAGCCAGAAGCAGTAGAAACGCACCGGAACGCCTTGAGAACAAGGTCTGTCTCATTTAGCCGACTGTCTACCAGAGCTTCGCCCCTCTCCCACGCCACCACACTGCAGGCACAGGACTGCATTGAAAGGCACACAACATGTCGCTTTCAGCCCCAGCTACATCCCGCCAAGTCTCGTCCGAGTTCGCTCGGTCCTGGCTGCTTGTCAATACCACTCGCCTCGACCGACTCGAGGACGCGCAACGTTCCGCTGCCGACCAAATCGTGCTTGATATCGAAGATGCTGTTGCTCCCCAGCATAAGCCGGAAGCACGCGAGACAGTCGTCCGCTGGCTCGAACGCGAAGTGGCGTGGGTGCGGATCAACGATCACTCCACATCATTCTGGTCCGACGATGTCGACCAACTCAAAGGCCTACCTGGGCTGACCGGTGTCATGCTCGCAAAGACAGAATCTGCCGAGTAGGTCACCGAGACCTTCGATCGACTCGGCGGTACAACACCCGTTATCGGCTGATCGAATCAGCATTAGGGATCGAAGAATCATCACGCATCGCCTCGACTCGCGGAACATTCCGGCTCGCCTTCGGCAGCGGAGACTACCGCCGCGACACCGGCACGAACGACAACGACCTCGCAATGGCCTACCCGCGTTCTCGACTCGTCGTCGCCAGCCGTCTCGGGCACCTACCCGGACCGATTGATGGCCCGACACTCGGCAGCAGTCGTCGTCTACTCCACAAACGAACAACGACCGCAGTGGGACTCGGGCTCACAGGCAAACTTTGCCTTGACCCCGAACAAGCACCAACGATCAACGAAATAGTCAGCCCAAGCCCCTCGGAAACCGCTTGGGCGACAAATTTCCTAGACGATTTCGAAGCCCGGGGAAGCACAATACGCGACGGAAGTGACCTCCCCCTCTTGAAGCGCGCCCAGAAAGTCAGCCGACTGTCAGCAGTGTTCCGTACCGGTCCGAACGATCACTCATCAGAACTTCGATGATGGTGGCGAATTCAGCTGCAACGGACCTTGTCCGGCCTGGCGACGAAATACCGCCTCAAGCGGCTTCGCCTCGACACTCAGCGGCCGCGGCCGGCCCGCGCTGGACGGATCAGCAGGCGTCGATCAAGTCGTGGTATCGAGCCGACGAACTCTCCGATCATGGCCTGGGTATGGCCCGTGCCCTATCCGGTGTACGCCCGGAAGTTGCCCTCCAGCATGGCGTATCCGCGGTTGGCCAGCACCTGCACGCCCAGGCTATCTCTGGTGTCCCGTCATCAAGGGTCGCGGTGCACCATCAGCATCGTCGGCAGATCTGCGTTCGGTTCCGACTGGAAGCATCAGATACGAGGAAGCTCAAGCCTGTCGCGTGCCAGCACATTGGGCAGCTCAGCGGGGTCCAGGCACGAGAGAGGCCGGAACCGCAGCCGACCCTTCCGGTGGCGTTGGTAGCGGTAGGGCCTCTGGGTCGCGGGTCGTCGACGAAGCTGACCGCCAGTTCTGCCTGCTTGTGTCCGATGACAAGTCGCCGATGTCGCCGTCGGAGAGCTTGGCGAGATCTGTCAGGATGTCGGCGACCCGGAACGGAGTGAGATCAACTGGAGAACGGGATGAGGTCGTCCGCGGCCGCGTCTGGATCGTACAGTCAACGCGCTCCACAGGTGCCGTTCTCGCCACCTATGGAGCCCTGGGTGCAGAGCAGCAGCGCGAGTCGTCTCTCGGCGGGTAGTGAGGCCACGATGCGGGTTTCATCCGCAGTCACGCACCGGAATAGGCGCCGGAGTCGAGCCCCTAGTTTCACAGGTTGGGCGGTTCTTCAACGGGGCCAGAACGACGATGGCCGTTCCGTCCGGCAAGATCGACGCCCCCGCAAGCTCTGGCGGGCAGGAGAGATCCTGGACCGTGGCACAGATCGGATAGACACATATTGTGCGAGGGTCGTCGTCGCTCCTCCCAGCCGGAGCGGTGTTGCTCAAAATCATGGCAGCGGTAGCTTGAGATTAAAGGGGGCCACCGATCAGGTGCCCGATTGCATATGCGGCCATCATCGCGATCGCACCGCCCGCCACGATGCGCAGGACCGCCCGACTGCGTGCGGCACGGCCCAGTTGGGCGCTTATCGTGCCAGCGAGCGCAAGTGCGATCAAGACTGCCCCGAAAGTGATCGGGATGCGCGCGGGCACAGGGCTTATGAGAATAGCGATGAGTGGCAACAATGCGCCGACTGTGAACGAGACTGCGGAAGAAAAGGCTGCATGCCACGGATTGGTCAGGTTGTCAGGATTGATGCCCAGTTCGATATCTACGTGGGCAGCGAACGCATCGCGCTCGGTAAGTTCGTGAGCGACCGTAAGTGCTGTGCCGGCGCTTAGGCCCTTCGCTTGATACAGCGCGGCAAGCTCCGCGAACTCCTGCTCAGGGTCCTCTTCGAGTTCTCGTTTCTCCTCGGCAAGCATTACTCGTTCAGTGTCACGCTGGGTACTCACCGAGACGTATTCACCGAGTGCCATCGACACTGCACCGGCCGCCACCCCGGCGATTCCTGCCGTGAAGATTGGCGAGCGTTCGGGGCTCGCGTCAGCGACCCCGACCACAAGACCGGCGATGGACACGATTCCGTCGTTGGCGCCCATCACCCCGGCGCGAAGCCAGTTCAATCGCGAAGCAATTGCATCGGTATGTGGTTCCGTCTTGTGCAGTCCGATTGTGACGTTCGATGTGAGGGAGTTGGGAGCGTCCATGGTCCAGCAGCATAATGCGCTGCGATTCGACGTTCCAGCCTCCAGAGGCTTACCAAAGTTAGTTTACCATAATAGAATTCGGCGATTTCCGTGGGTGGCGCACTTCCAAAACCGAGACCTGAAATCTACTTTCACAAGTCCTGGCAAGTTGACAGCAGACTGCCCGCAGCCCTATCCGTCCGGAAATTTTCCTCCCCTGAAGATCGGCCAGCGATCTCTCCGACGCTTTCGAGTCCAGGTCGCCGCCACACCGCACTCGGAGGCCCTGTCACCACCGCCGCCGGCCCCCGCGTCCCGGGCTTGCGGTTCGCCGATCAGCGCAGCCACGCCCCGCTCTCCGCACTGCTGGTCTTCCGGCTGCACCCGAACGGCTTCACCAACAAGGACCTGCGCACCCTCACCGGCGAGCTGCGCGGACTCGACCCGGACACGGTGTCCACCGGGCAGATGACCTACGACCTGCGCCGGCTGAAAACCCGCAACCTCATCGTCCGGATCGAGGGCACTCACCGGTACCAGGTCACCGACCTCGGACTCGACACCGCGAAGTTCCTCACCTGTGTCCACGATCGGGTCCTGCGCACCGGCCTGGCCGAACTCGCCACCCCGACAACCACTCCCGGCCGCCTCCGAGCGATTGCGACCGCGTACCGCACCGCTGTCGATATCCTCACCGCCACAGCGCAACTCGCAGCCTGAATATCAAGCAGTCGAACGTGACCCGAACACCGCCGAACGTGACCCGAACACCGCAAACTTGACTCAACAATCCGGCTACGCCATCTCTAGCTACCTAGGGTGTCACCGGCCCGGCCGGGCCGACAGACCGGACACATGAGCTGGGCGATTACTGCCAATCCCAGACGTCTGCACGGCAATCGGGCGGGTCCCTCATGTAGGGAACGGGACAACCCACGGGGCCGTCACCGCGGTGGACCACAGCCGCGAAACGGTGACGCACGGAGCGAACTGAGTTGGGCGTGCGAATAGTAGGGACCCAGGAAACGGACGCTTCGCTCCCTCTGACGGGTTGCGTCTCACCGTGCGATATTGACATGGCCGTATGGGCTGCGGATGGTCACGGCCGAGGTGGTCGCGGGCGTGGGGCCCTGTCCGGAGTGCGGGCGACCATGGTGGTCCAGGTGGTCTGCATGAGGGTGCCGTGGACGTCGGTGATGACGTTCTTGATCACGATGAGGTCTTGTCCGTGGCTGCGGCGGAACGAATCGACGTATATGTCGCAGATCAGGCGGTCCCCCACAGTGAGGGGTCGGTGGAAGTGCAGGCGCTGCTCGGTGTGCAGGACCTGGCTCAGGTCGTAGCCGGTGACGAGGTCGGCGAACACGCGCTGCTGGGCGGCGCCACCGAGCAGTGAGGCGAAGGTCAGCGGCGCGATCAGCCCGGCGTAGCCGAGATCGGCGGCGGCGGCCTCGTTCCGGTGTGCCGGGTGCGGGTCGAAAACCGCCCGCGCGTACTCGCGGACTTTCTCCCGCCCGACCTCGTAGTAGTCGGGAAGACGGAAGTGTCGGCCGACCATGTCGGCAGGATCAGCCGTCCCCGGTGTCGCGTCGTCATCTCTCACCCGGACACACCGCCGGTGCCGTGGTAGACGCGGGTCACCGGCATCACGTCGATGCGTCCGCTGCGGAAGTGAGCGGCGGAACCGGTGAGATACTCGATGTGGCGCTGATGCACCTCCTCGGCGGCGATCTGCACCGCCTCGTCATGTTGTGCTTGCAGCACCCGCCCCCGGTCGTCGAGGGTGCGGGCGTTGTGCGGCTGCAGCGCCTGGATTGGTCGACGTGGAATCCGGCGGCTTCGCCGTCGCCGGTGACCCCGACAGAGTCCCGGGCAGGTGTTCCCTCATTCACTCGATCGACAATCGTGTGCATGGTCGGCATGATCACGTCATCCATCGCTCGACCGCACCGATCCCCACACTGGGAGCATCTCGTCCACGCTGACGACTGACGCCACAGCATCCCGCCCCCATCGACATCCTCGCCGTCCACCGCGACGAGCACCACCTGCTCCCATCGAGTGGAACCTCGATGATTCGCATATCCATGCGTTTGTCCCCCACGTCCGGACGTGACCCACCACCAAGACCGCGCCGCGACATCGCCGTTGCCGTTGCCGTTGCCGTTGCCGTTGCCGTTGCCGTTGCCGTTGCCGTTGCGGCGATGATCGTTCCCCCAATGAGACCACTCGAACGACGGTGCCTGCCGTGTTATCGGCAATACGACGACCGGGCGGGCGAGGGACAAGGCAACCGCGCCGGGATCGAGCCACCGCCACCAGACGCTCACCGCAACCCGAACGCCTCTCGGAGCACCACATGACGATCGCCATACAGGGCGGGCCAATCGGGGGGTGAGTCGCGGCCGGCCCCTCGAGTTCCGACACCGGCTCGGATCCTGTGACATGGGACGGTGACAACCACGCCGAACCCAACAAGGCCGACGCATCAGCCGCAGGAAGGATCGAGGCTAGCTACCAGCGGACGCCGAAAACTCCCGGGTACATCCTCACCGCGGAACACGCAGTCCCGGGTCAGGGCTGCAGATCCGCGGGTTCAGGCTGCGCGGCGGGAGGTGTGGGTGGCCGCGCACATAGGGCACCACGTGCGCTCGCCGACGATCCATCCGTTGATGCGGGCAAAAGCGACCGCCTCGGGCCGGCCGGCGACGGCAGCGTCGAAGGTGTGCTCGCACAGATCGCATCGCAACGTCCAGCCACGCCTGCCTGTGGACCGCAGCAATGTATGAACAGTCATGTCACCCCCGCGACTTCGAACACTGTGCACCCAGGATGCCACAACCCGCGCGGCCGTGGTGGCCCACACAAGCGCGCCGAGCCGTCCCAACCCGGACCCGGGTCGCTTCGGAACCTTCCGACTCCTCCGCATCAGCGCTCAGAAGATGAGGGCCGCTCGCCTCTCGATTCTCACGCAGGACCATCCCAGCGATGACTGACGGTAGCAACGGGATACGTCTCGCGGCATGCGGTTTCGGCCGAAAATCGCGACCTCGGCCCGGTCGCCGGACCGCTACGTGTCGGTACCGAGTGCGGACTCGGCGGCGGGCGGGGCCGAATGGTCGTGGACCACGTGCTCCCACCAGGAATCGAGTGGGCTGGGTTCGGGCCACACGATCGCGTCGTCGGCGACCGGCGACGCGCTCTCGCCCGGTTGACTCGCTGTGGTGCCGGTGGTGTCGTTCGAACAGTCGGTCTCAGACATGATTGTGCGC
This sequence comes from Rhodococcus sp. P4_B6, assembly GCF_056402215.1. Classification (NCBI taxonomy): domain Bacteria; kingdom Bacillati; phylum Actinomycetota; class Actinomycetes; order Mycobacteriales; family Nocardiaceae; genus Rhodococcus; species Rhodococcus sp. P4_B6. The sequence continues at coordinate 169,408 of NZ_JBFUHV010000003.1, forward strand.
ATCCTGTCGCGTCAGCTCGCGTGCGCGTGGCGGCGTGGGGGAAGTTGGGTGATCAGCTGTTCCCATTCGTCGAATCGGACGGCGTCGGATCGGCGGCGCCGGGGTGGGGGTCCGGCGGCGAGGTCGACCAAACTCCGGGCGGCGCCGAGGACGGTCAGGTGATGACGGCGGGATACGTCGAGGAGTTCGTCGAACGCCTGATCGTCGCTGCAGTCTCGGGCGGCGATCAGGATCCCCTTCGCGGTGGCGAGGAGTTCGCGACCGTCGGGCCGCCGTCGGGGAATCAGGCGCGTCGGGCCGGGAACCGGGGCGAGATGTGGTTCGGTGGTGTCCTCGATCATGGGGCGTTGGTCCTTCGCTCTCGTGCATCGACCGGGATCCGCCGGTGTGCCGACGAATCCCCCTAGGACAAACACTGTGAGTCACGTCACTGTCGATGCCTGACCAGTTCTAGCACACTCCACGCTCCGGCCATCTACACAAACGTCCAGAAGTGGTGGCCATCTGCGCAGGTAGCGCGGCCGGTGGCGGTGCTGCAGAACAGAACCGGCGAGACATTTTTGTGATCTGAACCACACATGAACGTGACATTGAGGCCCGATTACATCGACTCGACCATCAGTTCCGGGGGAAAGGTAAGGACACCACATGCTGTTGCCGATGGCGCCGACCGACTCACTGTTTCTGCTCGGCGAATCCCGCGAGCATCCGATGCACGTCGGCGGCCTGGCGGTGTTCACCCCACCCGAGGGATCGTCTGCGTCCGACGTGCGAGCGATGTTCGATGCGGCGCTGATCGGCGACCAGGTGGCGGCGCCCTTCCGTAAACGGGCCCGCCGCTCGGTGACGTCACTCGGCCAGTGGGGCTGGGACACTCTTCCGCACGACGAGGTCGATCTGGAACATCACGTGCGCCGCGACGCCCTGCCGCAGCCGGGCGGAATGGCCGAACTGATGACCCTGGTGTCACGGTTGCACGGCACCCTGCTCGACCGCAGCCGGCCGTTGTGGGAGATGCACCTGATCGAGGGCCTCGCCGACGGCCGCTACGCGATCTACACCAAGATCCACCACGCCCTCGCCGACGGCGCGTCCGCGATGAGGTTGCTCCGCGACAGCATGAGCGAGGACCCGCACCGCCGGAACATGCCCAC